>CAYGQD010000028.1:0-12655 GCA_964351855.1 uncultured Verrucomicrobiales bacterium | reverse complement strand
TGAGTTGCGAGCCGGCGTCGTCGTTCTCCGGATTGGGGAAGGCGTGGAGATTGCGATCGAGGGCCCGGCCCAGTTTGGTCTGCTCAACGCGAAGCGGCTGCGGGTGATTCGCGGGCGCATCTCGGCTCGGGTCGAGCAAAACGGTCACGGGTTCGCGATTGAGACGCCGGAGGGACGGGTGATCGATATCGGGACCCGTTTCGGTGTCCATGTAACCCCGGATGGTGGAACCGAGGCCCACGTCTTCGAAGGCGCAATCGACATCCAACACGCAGGCAAGCTGGTCCGCTTCCAAACCGAAGAAGCAGTGAGGCTCAACGGCTTTGTCCCCATCCCGACCGATCCCCTCGCCTTTCCCATGCCGAGCCGTCCGCTGACCGAAACGGTGATCGCGGGGGACTTCGAGCCCGACCTGAAACTGGCTGCGGGGATGCCGAAGCGCGCCGGGATCTGGGGCGGGGACGCGAGCGAAATCGTGACTTCAGATGCTGCTGAGACCGCTCCGCTCCGGATTCGGCCCCGGGTCGGCTCCGGCATGCTTCAGTTTCTCGCGTCTCGAGCCCCCAACGCGCCGACCACGGGCCAGATGGCCTCGGAACTTTGGCAAATCATCGATCTGCGCCCCTTTTCCGAAGAGGTCAATCAAGGAAATCTCACCGCGAAGATGGAGGCCAGCTTCAATAAAATCGCCCATGCGCCAAACTCCCGCTTCGAGCTGCGATTCACCGCGTTCCGCGGGCAGATTTCCGAGGCGGAAGCCTATTGGAAGCGCCGCAACGACCCCACTTCCGAAATTCTGGCTCAATCCACCTCCGCCGCGATCGCGGACGATGACCCGCTGACCTGGGAAGCGCAAGAATTGTCCCTCTCCGTCCCGCCCGGAGCGGATTTTTTGCTCGTCAGCCTGCTCGCCTTTGAGAACGAGGAGCAACGCGACAGCGCAGAATTCGGCGGCCATTTTGCCGATGGATTCGATCTCCAATTGATCGCGGAAGCACGGACTTCGGTTCCGCGGGCGGACTGGAAGGGCGCGGCCGGTTCCTGGTCGGATGCCGCGAAGTGGGAAGCAGGGTTGCCCGACGTGGCGCGCGATCGGATCGCGATTCGAGGCGAGGGCGAGGCGGTGATCGATCGGACCGTGTTGACGAAGCAGTTGCTCATCATCGCGGATCACAATGATACGGTCGGGCGGCTGCGGATCGCCTCTGGCGGCGAGCTGATCAAGTCCGGCGTGGGCTCATTGATCGTCGGTTTTAACCCCGGGGCGAAGGCGGAGCTGATCGTCGAAGGACGGTTGCAAACTCGGGGAGCGGTCTTCATCGGTCGCAAAAACGCCACCTCGACGGTGTTGCTGGACGGCGGGACCTGGGATGCCGGGGACGACCTCATCCGCATGGCGCAATACGATCAACCGGGCCCGGATACCATCGCCACGCTGCGGGTTGAAAACGGTGGGCAGCTGAAAGCCGGCGCGCTGGAACTGGTCAATGATCAGGCGAGGCTGGAACTGGCTTCCGGCGAAGTCCGGCTCGATGAACTGGTGATCGGTGGCGACAACGGGTCTGCCAGCGTGCTTCTTTCCGGAGGGAAGCTGGATGTGGGGAAGCTGCGCTTTGGCGCGGAAACCGGGGAACTCGTCTTTTTCTCCCGAGACTCCCAACTCTGGCTGCGCGGGAAATGGACGGCGGAGCAGCTCCTCGCGATTCCCGGCGCAAACTGGCGGCATGCCGATGGCGTGATGACAGCGGACGATTTCTTGATCGACACCCACGCGCTTTACTCAATCATTCGCATAAAGCGCTAAGGTTTTGCACCTCAACGCCATTCTCCGAACAACCCAACCTCTTTCTCCGATGAAAACCCCATCTACCGGCTGCCCCGGCTTCCGCCGCACCCAGAACCGCACCCGCCGAGATATCCTCCGCGTCGGCTCGCTCAGCGGTTTGGGACTCACGCTTGGCAATCTCTACCGGGCCGAGGCCGCGCAGAAATGGTTCGAATCCAAGGAAGGCACAGCCAAGAGCGTGATCCAGATCATCCTACCCGGAGGAATCGCCGCTCAGGAAACCTGGAATCCCCAACCGGAAGCGCCGCTGGAGTATCGCGGGCCCTTCGGCTTTCATAAAACCAAGATTCCCGGTGTTCTCGTGGGCGAGATGTTCCCGAACCTGGCCAAGGTCGCTCATAAGATGTGCGTGGTTCGCTCCCTCGTCGGGAATATCCCGGATCACGGCTTGGCGACCTATAACATGATCACCGGCCAGAAGCCGAGCCAGGCGATCAAGCATCCCTCCGTTGGAGCGGTCGTGAATCACGAGTTCGGCGCACGCAACGGACTGCCCGGCTACATCGGCGTGCCCACGGTGGAGAACGTCAGTGGCGCGGGAACCGGTTACCTCAGCGATACCTACGGTGCTTTCGGCGTTGGAGGTGATCCGGCGGCGGGCGACAATTTTCAAGTCCGCGATCTCAACTTGCCGAACGGGGTCGATCTGGAGGCGTTCGACAAGCGCCGAAACCTTCGGGAACTCGTCAACAACGAGTTTCGCAAGCTGGAGGCAAACCCGGCTCCGCTCGAGACGATGGATTCTTACTACCAGCAAGCTTACTCGATGATTTCCTCCCAATCGGTGCGCGACGCCTTCGATCTCTCTCAAGAACCGGAGGCGATAAGGGAGCGCTACGGATTTGGCAAATACCTGACCGGCGGTCACTACGGAGCGTCTCAGGGTTCCCAAGCCGGTGGCCGCATGCTGCTGGCCCGGAGATTGGTCGAAGCCGGCGCGCGCTTCGTCTCCCTCACCTATGGGAGCTGGGATGATCACGTGCGACTCCGAGAAGGTTATCAGCTCCAGATGCCCGCCTTCGATCACGCCCTCGCGACCTTGATCGACGATCTCGACGAGCGCGGGATGCTGGATAGCACCCTGATCTGGGTGGCCTCAGAGTTTGGTCGAACGCCGAAGATCAACGCCAGCGCGGGCCGGGATCACTGGTCGCGGGTCTTCTCGCTGGGGATGGCGGGTGGAGGGCTCAATCGTGGTCAATTCTACGGCTCGGTTGATGCGACCTCGAGCGCTCCGGCGGACCATGCCGTCCCGCTTCATGATTTGCACGCCACCATCTACAAACTCATCGGAATCAACTCGCAAAAGGAGCTGATGGCCCCCGGCGAACGCCCTATCGAGATTGTCGATGAGGGAAAACCGGTCGAAAATCTCATCGCCTGACCCGATCCCGATGGATTTCCGTTTTTCACTTTGCAACCGGGCCGCTCTCGTGGTCATCGCCACCGCGCTGGTGCCCCATTTCGCGCGGGCGGACCGTCACACGGCGGACTTTGTCCTCCCCCAGATCGGCCAGCGCGGGACCGATGTCGAAGTCTGGATCCGAGGAACGCATCTGGAGACGGCGGAAGAAGTCTTATTCTACCGACCGGGGATCGAGTGCATTCGAATCCGGCAACTGAGCGAGATTGAGAACGAAACCGGGAATCGCGAGCCGAAACCGGTTGAGCCGGGAACCGCGATTGGTCTGACCTTCCGGATCGCACCGGATGCCGAGCTGGGCGAATACTACCTCCGTGTTCGCACCCGAAAAAAGCTTTCGGAACTCCTCTCCTTCTGGGTGACGCCGTTCCCCGTCATTCCCGAGAACCACCCGTATTATGATACGCCCGAGGCCGGGAACGACAACGCCGAGCGCGCCCAAGTCATTCCGCTGGGCTTTACCGTGGTCGGCTACCACGGATCGGCGGATATCAATGATCGCGATGTCTATCGAGTGACTTTGGAGAAAGGACAGCGTTGTACTGCACAGATTCTCAACTCGCGCCTCGGCACCCATCACTATGCAGGGCTTACCGATATGCAGATTGAGGTGCGCTCACCCTCCGATCAACGGGTTGCCCGGGCCAACTATTCTCCGCTCTTCGGCCAAGACCCACTCGTCTCTTTTTTCGCTCCGGAAGCGGGCTACTATCATATCACCGTCAGCCAACAGATGGATAGTGAAGAGCTGCTGCGCCATTATGCGCTGCACGTGGGCGACTTTCCGCGCCCTGCGGTGACTTACCCACTTGGCGGACAAGCGGGAAGTCCCCTGGACCTGGAAGTCTTCTCTGCCGATGGATCACGAAGTCGGCTTCTCGCTCTCTTACCCGAAGAAGTCGGCGAGTTCGAAGCCGCTCTCGTCAGCCTGACCGAAGTCGCTGACTTCCCTTCGATCCCCTCTCCCAATCTCCTCAAGGTGGCCGACTTCCCCAATGTCTTCGAAACCGGGAAGAGCAAACAGCCGGAGAAAGCTCAGAAAATTGGCCAAGCCCTCCCCGTCGCCCTCAACGGCATCATCGCCACGGAAGGCGAGAAGGATTGGTTTCGGTTCACCGCGAAGAAAGGTGAACGCTACCGGGTCCGCACCTACGCCCGCACCCTCGGCTCCAAGCTGGATCCATTCGTCTGGATCCAACCAGCGGATGGGAATCCCAGTCGCATCAACATCGCCGAAGACGACTCGGTCTGGGACGGCCACGACTGGGAAGGGCATCATTACCGGCATCAGGTTCAGGACCGGCTCGATCCCATCTTCATGTTCGAGCCAGACGAAGACGGCGACTATCTCATTGGAATCGGCGACACCCGCCGGGAGTCCGGTGACGACTACGTCTATCGGGTCGAATTTCAGCCGCATCGCGACAGCCTTTTTACCTATTATGCAGACTACCCGTCGCAAGCCTCGATCGTGCGCGACGTGATCACCATTCATCGGGGCACAAACAGCGTTCGACCTATTGCGATCCAAAACGGGTTCGGTTCCCAATATAACGGGCCTATCCGACTGGAAGCCATCGGTCTTCCTCCGTCCATCACCTTCGAATGCCCGGTTTTCACCAAAGACGATCCGATCATTCTTGCCTCCTTCACCTCCCAACCCGGCGCAGAACTGTCCAGCGGCCTCTTCGAACTCGTGCCGCGAGCGTTGGAAGAAGGGGTAGATCTCCGAGGAGCCTTCGCCCAGACCTCAGCCTCGACCGATCGTCGGGGCGGTTATGCAATGGTCTTCAATCGGACGCGAAAGCTGGCTTACGCCGTCCTCGAAGAAGCTCCCTTTGCCGTCACCATTGACCAGCCCTCCATCGCGCTGGCGAGAAATGCGGAGTTGCGCCTGAACGTGAACGTGCAACGAAAGGGCGACTTCACCGGAGCCATTTATCTGGAGATGGATTGGCTGCCGAAAGGCGTCATCAAACAGCCGCCGCTCATTATTCCAGAGGGGGAAACCGTCGGGCACTATGTGCTCTCCGCTTCCGCTCAAGCGCCTGCTGGAGACTACCGGGTCTCTATAACGGCGCGGGAATACGAGGGCGGCAACCCCTCCAGCGGAGTCGGCTATCATTATATCGCCTCACCTCTCATCACCATCCAGATTTCCGATCCCTATCTCAAGATCGACTTGGCTCGAGCCGCGATCGAGCAAGGCAAACCAGGAAAAATCACCGGAACGGTCGAACATCTGCGCCCGTTTTCCGGCACCGCCACAGCCCGCCTGCTGCGCCTTCCGGCGGGCGTCTCCCTCGTCCGCGAACCGACAATCCGCCCCGGAGATCAAACCGTCACCTTCGCGGTAGAAGTCGCGCAAGACGCACTGACCGGCCAATACCAGGAGATCGGCTGTGATATCACGATTCAAGACTCCGGCCAAGCCATCCACCAACAAACGGGGAGCGGGACACTCCGGATCGACGCCAAGCGCAACTAACCACCATGAAACGCTTTCTATTCCTCCTCTCGATTCTCTTCAGCCTCACCCCGGCCACACGGTCTGCGGAGGTGAGCTTCAAGAACGACGTCATGTCCGTCTTTATGAAGTCCGGCTGCAATGCGGGGGACTGCCACGGCTCGAGTCGCGGCCAAGACGGTTTCCAACTCTCCCTCTTTGGTTACGATCCGGAAGGCGACCACTATCGCTTGGTCGAAGAGTATCCCGGGCGACGGATCAACCTCGCCGCCCCCGCCAAGAGCCTGCTCCTGGAAAAGGCCACCGGAACGGTAAACCACAGCGGCGGAGAACTCTTTCCCGTCGATTCCGAGCCCTATCGCATCCTTCTCCGTTGGATCGAACAAGGGGCACCACGCGATCCGGCGGACACTGCCCTGGCCCAAGGCATCCGTTTCGAAACGAACGCTCACAAATTCTCTCGACCGGGTGGAACCCTTCAGAGCAAGGTCATCGCCACCTACAGCGATGGTTCGGAACGGGATGTCACGCGCTGGTGCGTCTTCATGACGAGCAACGAATCCGTCGCCGCAATTGATGAATCCGGGGCTATCACCGCGCCCAAGGCGGGTGGCGCGCATGTCTTCGCCCGATTCGACAAGTTCACCGTGGGGAAAGAGATTACCGTTCTCCCCGAAGGCGATTTTGCCTGGTCTGAACCTCCGCCTGCGAATTATATTGATGAGCTGGTCTTCGCAAAGTTGCAGGACATGCGGATTCTTCCTGCGGATTTTTCCAGCGACGAAGATTTCCTTCGTCGCGTCTCCATCGATCTGACCGGCGCACTTCCAACTCCGGAAGAATACCACGCTTTTGTGACGTCCGACGCCCCGGACAAGCGAGCCCGATGGATCGAGGAGCTGCTGGAGCGCGAAGCCTTTGGTGAAGTCTGGGCGGCACGCTGGGGAGAGTGGCTCCGCATTCTGACGGATACCAACCCCGAGCGAGGCACCGCGATGCAGGCCGGTTGGAACTACTATCAATGGCTGCGCGAGCAGATGGTGGAGAATACGCCGCTCGATGAATTCGCCTACGCTCTGCTGACCGGAAATGGCTCGAATATCACGAATCCATCTTCCAACTATTATACGATGATTCCGCAGGGCAAGGTCGATCCCGTGCGCTTGAGCGAAGACACCGCACAGATTTTTATGGGGATTCGCACCCAATGTGCCCAGTGCCACAACCATCCGTTCGACCGCTGGACCATCGATGACTACTACGCATTCCAGTCCTTCTTCATGGGGGTGAGGAGGAAACACGGATCCGAAGCACGAGAGTATTTCACCTTCGTCGATGTCGATGCGGAGCCCGCTAAACATCCGGTCGATCAACGCCCGATGCCCCACAAGTTCCTCGGTGGGGAGTACGCTGATGTCGCCGACAAGGATCCGCGCAAGGTGCTCGCCTCCTGGTTGACGGAACCGAACAACACCTTGTTTCGCGAGAACCTCGCCAATCGAATCTGGGCCCACTTCTTTGGGAAAGGGATCATCGAGCCCGTCGATGACGTCCGGATCAGCAACCCGCCGAGCAATGCGCCCTTGATGGCGGAGTTGGGGCGGCGATTGGGAGAAGTCTATGCCTACGATCAAAAGCAACTGATCCGCGATATCTGCAATTCGCGAACCTATCAACTGGCTGCGACCACGAACCCGAGCAATCAATACGACGAGCGACTCTTCTCCCACGCGGAACTTCGGCGAATGCGCGCGGATGTTTTCTTCGATTGCCTGACCCAAGCCCTTGATTACAAGCACAAGTTCCGGCGCTCTTCCGCCCAACGCGCGTTGGTCATGTTTGAAGGAGGACGGCGGGACAACTTCAACGAATACTTCTTCAAGACCTTCGGCCAGGCCCGCCGCGAGAGCGTCTGCGCCTGTGAGGACCAAACCGAGGCCAATCTCTCCCAAGCCCTTCATCTCATCAACGGGCGCACCATCGACGACGCCCTCCAGCGGAATCCAACCTTGATCCCCGGTTTAATCGATGAGTTTGAGGACCACGAATCGGTGATCGAAGCCCTCTATATTCGCGCTCTCAGTCGCAAGCCTAGTCCTGAAGAATTGGCCGGAATCTTAGCGCAACTCCCGGAGACGTCCGATCGCAGGCGGCGCCAGCTCGAATATAACAACATCATTTGGGCGCTTCTCAACTCCAGCGAATTCTCCTTCATCCATTAGATCATGTTCTCGAAACCAGTTGTCGCTCTCTTCTTGAGTCTCGGTGGAGCCAACGCTCTCGCCGCCCCACCGAACTTTCAGGATGACGTGTTTCCCATCTTCAAGGAACACTGCTTGAGCTGTCACAACCCGGACAAGAAAAGAGCTGGCCTGGATCTCTCCGGCGTGAGGGCGATTACCCTGGGCTCTTCCGGTGGCGAAATCGTCAAGGCTGGAGTTCCTGATACGAGCGTGCTCTTCATGTCGATCGATCACCACGAAGACTTCGAGCCAATGCCACCGAAAAAGCCGAAGATTCCGGAGGAGCAATTAAAAATGGTCCACGCCTGGATTGCCGGTGGCTTGATCGAATCAAGCGGCGGGAAATCTCAGCTTCGCGACGTCTCCTTCCAACTGGCAGCGGGTTCGACCGCTCGCCCGGAAAACCCGGCCATGCCGGAGAATCTTCCCAAGATTGCTCTGGCCAAAACGAATTTCCCATCGCCCGTGATCGCGATGGCAACCAGTCCCTGGGCCGATCTCATCGCCCGGAGCGGCCACGAGCAGGTTTTGCTCTATTCCCGGTCTGAGGGTGGCGATTTGAACCACCTTGGTACCCTTCCCTTTCCCGAAGGGACGATCCACGATCTCCGGTTCTCGCCCAATGGCGATTTGCTGCTGGCCGCCGGGGGCGTCGGAGCCTCCTCCGGGAAGGTGGTGATCTACGATGTCAGAACGGGCACTCGGCAGGCCACGATTGGCGACGAACACGATAGCGTGCTCTCTGCGGACATCAGCGCCGACCACCGCTTCGTCGCCATCGGCACGCCCGCAAAGCTGGTGAAAATCTTCTCCGCTGAAAACGGCGAACTCCTCCATCGTGTCGAAAAGCACACGGATTGGGTCACAGCGGTGCGCTTCAGTCCTGATGGAAAAACCCTGGCGAGCGGAGATCGGAATGGCGGCATCTATGTTTGGGAAACCGCCAATGCCGGCATCGTCTACACTCTGGACGAACACAAAGTGAAGGTCACCGCACTGAGTTGGCGTCCGGATGGCCAAATCCTGGCCTCCGCCGGGGAAGACGGAAAGTTCGTGCTCTGGGACATGAAAGATGGTTGGCCAACCCGAACAGCAACGGTCCACGCAGAAAAAGCGATCGATCGATACTCGCGACGCACCGGGATCCTCGACCTCAGCTTTGCCACGACCGGGGAGTTGGCCACCGTAGGACGAGATCGATCCCTCCAACTCTGGAAGACAGACGGCTCCCAGCTCGCTCGCTTCGAGGGATTCGAGGCATTACCGACGCAAGTCGCCTTTGCGAGCAATGGCGACGCCATCATCGGTGATTTTTCGGGAAATCTGCGGATTTGGAATCCGGAAACGAAGACCTTGAAGTAGCGAGGTCGAAACGATGGGTTGAAAAGTTGGTGAGGTTTTGGCGGAATCGGCGATTGGATGGTGAATGGAAGCATCCGCGTCCGACAACTACGAGCAATTCGTGGAGCTGTTTACTCGAAACGAGCCGGCACTGCGTTCCTTTGCCCGGACTCTGGTTCCTTCATGGTTTGATGCGGATGAGATCGTTCAAGAAGTGGCCCTGGTGGCTTGGCGGAAGTTTCCGGAGTTCGAAATCGGGACGTCCTTCATCAAATGGGTCTGCATGATCGCTCGGTTCAAGGCGCTCAGCTATCGCCGGAAAATGGCTCGCGATCGGCTCAGCTTCAATACCGATTTGATGGATCTGATAGCCGAGGAGGGCATCGAGGAGACCGATCAACGCCAGCAAGAATACGAGGCCTTGGAACGCTGCTTGAGCAAGCTCCCGGAAAAACAGCGAAGCCTGATCACCTTGGCCTACACTCCTGGCCTGACCGTCAAAGAAGAAGCCGAACGCGCCGGGATCAAACCCGGAACGCTTTACATGCGATTGAACCGAATTCGGGCCACGCTGTTTGACTGCATCGGGAAAACGCTCGCGCAAGGAGGAGCCGCGTCATGAGGAACCACTTCACGGACCAGGAGCAGAAGTGGGTGGAGGACTACTGCAACGATGCCATTTCGGAGGAGGAATTTGCCCATTTTGAAGCGGCCCTGGCGAAGTCCAACGACTTCCGCGCCTTGGCGAGACGCTATCTGGCGATGGAATCCCATCTCACCCAAACCGGTGAGATGACGCCGGTGTTGAACAACGCGTGGGCTGAACCGATTCCGCTGAATCCAGAGCGCAAGACTCCCTGGATGACGTGGGCCGTGGCTGCGGGGATCGTTTTTCTCTTGGGCCTGGGAATCGGTGGGGTTCTCAGCCCGGAAAGCGACCTGGAAATTTCGGTACCGGAATTGGAAGACGACGGGATCGCCATTCTCCAACACGCCGCCGATGCCGAGTGGTTCGACGACGTCGGCGACAAGCTCCACTCGGGAAGCATTCTTTCCCCAGGCCGTCTCCAGCTCGAACGCGGACTCGCTCAGGTGGAGTTCTACAATGGCGCGCGGCTGATTCTTGAAGGGCCGGTCGATGTCGATCTGCAATCGGTGGATCGAGTGATCTGCTGGAGCGGGAAGCTGCGGGCCTTCGTTCCCCCACCCGCCCGAGGATTTACGGTGCTTTCGCCCCAATTCGAATTGGTGGATCTTGGAACGGAGTTTGGAGTGGAGGTTTCCCAAACCGGCGAAGCCAATGTTCAGGTCTTTGACGGCGAGGTGGAGCTCTATCCTCCGGACGGTCAACGTTCTCCGGAACAGCAGCGACGGTTGCTGGGCGGGTCAGGTTTGTCCTGGACCCGTGGCGGAGAGATCGCGGCGATCGCTTCGGAGTCGAACCATTATCCTTCCTTTGAAGACGTGCAGAGCCGGGGACGCAAAGTATCGCAAGAGCGCTTCGCCAGTTGGCAGACGTGGAGTGAATCGTTGACGACCGATCCCCGGCTCGTCGTTCACTACGATTTCGAAGGAGAGACGTCTCAGTTGCGGGACCGCTCGTCTTCCGCCAGTCACGGCACGATTATCGGCAGCGAATGGAGCACCGGACGTTGGCCCGAAAAGCGCGCCTTGGAGTTCAAACGTCCCGGAGACCGCGTCCGCGTCAACGTCGGGGGAGAGTTTGACGCCCTGACGGTTGCTGCGTGGATTCGGATGGATGCGCTCACCGGTCGACGTCAGGCGCTTTTGTTGACGGATGAATATCGCCTGGGCCACGTGCACTGGCAGATTGGGCCCATCGGAGAGCTGAGGTTCGGCATGCGCACCGGCGGCCCCGGTCGAGAGACGAGTTCCGGCTACGCTTCTCCGGCCCTGTTTAGCCCGAGGCGCATTGGCGTTTGGACCTTTGTCTGCAGCACCTATGACCGCAGCGCCGGGGTCACGAAGAACTATCTCAACGGTCGCGAAGTCTCACACCACTCGATTATCTTCGATCAGGCGATTCAGATTGGTGAGGGCGATATCGGCAACTGGAGCGTTCCCCTGGAGAACTCGCAAGGATCGAGACCGGTTCGGAATTTCATTGGCAAAATCGATGGTTTGACGATTTGGAGTGCAGCCCTCAGTCCCTCCGAAATCAGAAGCACCTATCAAGCAACCAAACCCTAACGCCTCTAGACGCGCATGCTCTTTTTCCCTCATCTCTCCCTCATCCTCATCGGCGCCTTCATGGTTTCGCTGCCCCATTCGGGTTCGGCGGAAGTCCCTCAGACGGTGAAAGAGACTTGGGCCGACTACGATCCCCGGGCCGAGCCGCTCGACGTCGAAATCGTTCGTGAGACGATCGAGAACGGAATCGTGATTCGTTACGTTCGTTATGTCGTGGGAACCTTTGGCGGGAAGCAGACGAAAGTCGCGGCGTTCTACGGATTTCCGGAAGGAGCGAGCCAGCTCCCGGCGATCGTGCAAGTTCACGGCGGCGGTCAATTCGCGAGGAAAGAAATGG
This sequence comes from uncultured Verrucomicrobiales bacterium, assembly GCA_964351855.1. Classification (GTDB taxonomy): domain Bacteria; phylum Verrucomicrobiota; class Verrucomicrobiia; order Verrucomicrobiales; family DEV007; genus JBCDHN01. The sequence goes on along the minus strand of CAYGQD010000028.1, from coordinate 787 downwards.
TTCGGTATTGGGCCACCCGCGGCTACGCCTGCATCGCAGTGAATTGGGGAGAGAAGGTCATCGATCAACCGGATGATCCCAACACCGATTGGGCGGGGATCCCGGCTGGATTTTTGAACCCAACCCATCACAACGGGGTCGAGCCCGGCGAGGGGACGATTCATTCGATCGAGCATCCCTGGAACAGCAGTTGGCTTCTCTACTCCGCCGCCGCCCGGCGGGCGATCACGTTTCTGGAGGAACAACCGGAGAGTGACAGAGATCGGGTCGGACTCATGGGTCACAGCATGGGAGGACGGCTCACCGTTTTGACGGCGATCGATCCTCGCGTGAAGGCGGCGTCGCCATCGGTCGGCGGAAGTGGCTTTCTCTATGAGAACATCACCGGGATTCCGGATTCCGGGCGGCGCATGACCGATGGGCGGGAACTCTACTTGCGCACCCTCGACGGCAAGAACTACTGGCCCTTGATTCAATGCCCGGTGCTGTTTCTCGGCGCGACCAACGATTTCAATTCGCCGATGGAACTGGTCATTCGCGGATTTCGGAAACTTCCGAATCCAACTGGCGCGATGTCCTTCACGCCACACATGAATCACCGTTTTACAGTTGATAACTACGCCGCTCGGGTTCGCTGGTTCGATGCTCATCTCAAGGGGGATTTTGTCTTCCCCAAAACCGCGACGACCAAGCTGGAATTGAAGACCGAAGACGGAATTCCACGTTTTACGGTGAAGCCGGATCTGCCCGTTCCCCATCCCTTGAAATCGGATTCCGTGATTTACGG
>CAYGQD010000027.1:0-50551 GCA_964351855.1 uncultured Verrucomicrobiales bacterium | reverse complement strand
CGCATCCAGTGCATGCCGAGCCCATCGAGGTGAGTTCGGAGACTCAAGTCGCGGAAGACGTCGGTCCGATCGAATTTGTCCGTCCGTTGGAAGTTGGTGCTGCTCCTGAAAACGTCGCGAATTATGAAGACGAACCGGATAGAGTGGAAACGGCAAAACAGTTTCTGCGTTCCCGTTCTCAGAAGCGGAATCAGCTTCGCCAACTGAAGCAGGCGGCGCGCAGCAAGCAGGCAAAGGTCAAGCGGCGGCGATGGAAATGGCAGTTGAAGCCTTAACGCCGATCTACTCCGCTTGGCTGACTTCAATTTGTTCAGGTTCGACCGGTGCTTGGGCAATGATCATCGGCTCTCCAGTTACCGCGACAGAGCGTTCTTCAGAGCTTCCATCCGGCCAACGGATCACAAGGTTCATTTCTCCCGCGAAGTTGGCAGGCTTTGCGAAGATGAATTGATTCGTAGAACTCGACAGAAATCCACTTCCCTGGCTGACTTCGGCCGTCTGTAACGGCATTCCGGCGATCTTAACCGTCACCCGCGCTCCGACGGCGTTTGGATTTCCCGCAAGCCCTTTCAGCCGGATCATCTGCGCCCGGGTTCCGTCTCCCGCCCTGTTCAAATAGACGGCAGGGGCCGCGTCGTTGATTCCGATGACGAGGTCCAAGCGTTGGTCGCGATTGAGGTCGATCGCCGTCACGCTTTTGGCATCGCCATCAACGAGAAGCCCGCTTTGATCGGGTGGGATGGGAACAAAAAGGTCCTCACCACTATTTGATGCTGGATTGCGGCGGAGCAGCTGACTCAGGCCGCCCCGCATGGGGCCAGTCTCTTCTTGAGGTGAGAAATGATTCTGGGCAACGTAGCAATCGGTGTATCCATCGAGGTCAAAGTCCCGCAGCACGACACCGAATCCCGGGGCGATCTGAGTAATGCGAGGAAGTGGCGAAAACTGGAAGTTCCCTTCGCCGTCATTGATAAACACTCCGGACCGTAGTTCGTTGGCTTTGACCAAGGTCGATTCTTTCAGCCGCTCGATTGGGTAAATCTGGGAGAGAGAGGCGCTGGCGAAATCATGATAGGTCTGCATATGCTGCTTAACGAAAGGCATCGCCTGACTGGAGCAAGAAAGGCCGCGTCGGGGATAGCAGACTCCATTCTCGAAGTTTGCTTCGACGATGTGAGATTTTCCGGTGCCATCCAAATCGCCGTAAAAAATCAATTCAGGGGACGATATGCTCGCTTGGTATTGGCTATTCATCCCCAAATTCGTTGCGACCAGATCCATGTCGCCATCATTGTCGAGATCAGCGGCGGAAACAGCGTTCCACCAGCCCAAGACATCTTGAGAGCTATTGGGGGAGGGCGATTCCAAGCGACCTTCCCGGTTTCGAAACACTTTAATCGGTCCCCATTCGTGGGCCACGACCAAATCGATCCAGTCATCGTTATCGACATCGGTCCAAACGGCACCCGTGACTAATCCTGTGCCCAGAAGACCGGAAGCAAGCTTCAGCGTCCCGTCTGTAAAAGTACCGGTTCCATCATTCACCAGGAGGTGGCTATCGGCAGGTTTCGGATACTCGCCAATGATGGAACGTGTGCCAACGAAGAGGTCGACATCACCATCTCGGTCAAAATCAGCAGCGGCGACGGACGAGCTGTTCTCGCGAAGATCTGGAAGACGGTCGCTTCCATCCGTGAATTGGCCCCAGCCTTTGTTGAGGTAAAGCCGGTCTCGAAGGGACTGCGAACCTGCCGGGTGCTCCACGCTGCCGCTCGCGACATAGAGATCCAGGTCTCCGTCAGCATCAGCATCGAAAAAAACGGCACCCATGTCTTCTCGTTCGGCATGGGTTCGTAGAATCGGTTGAATCCAATCTTCCATGACCGGGCTGCTGGAAACTCGCGTTTTGTTGTAGAAGAAAATGCCGGAGTGCTCCGCGCTTCCACCAATCCAGAGATCTTCAAGTCCATCCCGATCCATATCCCCCCAGGCGATGGCGGGGCCGACTTGCGAGAGTTTGAAGGGGAGCAACGGTTGAGCTTCGAAGTCGTTGAACGGTGTCTCCCTTCGAGGGTGGCCTCCGAGGAAATCGGATTTGGTGAACCATGTCTTGGGAGGTGATGCTTTTGATCGCCTTGGGCTGGGTGCCTCCGTAATGGTATAGAGTTGATTGGCTGCCAGATTCTCGAAGCGCTGTTCAATGCCACTGGGCCAGCGCAAGGTAAGCTCGTCCACCGTTTCAGCTTCGCCCAGTCCAAAATGAAGCAGGGGTTCGTCCGAATCGAGGAAGCCTTTGGTGCTCTGCAGTTGTCGGACTTGGTTGCGGCCATTGATCGTTGCCAAAACCGTCGTGCCGATGCCGAAGCGATTGCTTTTCGTGCCACGAAGCTGGATGCGGATGGCATTTCCGGTCGCGCCGTCGTTGCGATAGACAAAGATCGGATCATTCAGACTGCAGGTGATGAGATCCAGATCGCCGTCGTTGTCCAGATCCCCCTGTGCCGCAGTGTGGGTCATCCCGATGTGATCGAGGCCCCAGTCGCGGGAAACGTCCTCATACGATAATTCGCCGATGTTGCGAAACGCCAGATTCTGTTCTCGCTTTTCGGGTTGGTCTTCGTAGTGATCCCAGTGGCTCTTGCCGACAAGGCGGTCGTGGTCCAGCACGGGAAGGTCCGAGTGATTGAACACGCGCGCAGCTCCATTGGTGAAGAACAAATCATCGCGTCCATCTTGGTCGAAATCACCACTCTTGATGGCCCAGGTCCAGTCGGTTTGCCCGACCCCGGCCAAATAGGCAGCTTCCTGAAATTTCGCGGTCCCCGTGTTCACGAAGAGTGCGTTGCGCATGATTTGGCGGGCACCGGGAACCTTTGCCAATCGGCCAGAAAGCGCGCTCATTGAGGCCATCGAAGCCTTCTGCTTGTAGTGAGTTCGTGGGAACATGTCCGCGACGACAAAATCCGGTCTTCCATCGCCATTCGCGTCAGTGACCGCGGATCCCATGGTGAACCAAGTCGATTGAGGGAACACCTCAGAAAGCACATCCGTGAAGGTTCCATTTCCATTGTTCCGGTAGAGATAGTCGGGGTCGAGAAAGTCATTGCCCACGTGGAGATCGACGAGTCCATCATCGTTGAAATCCCACCAAGTGGCGGAGTTGCCGATGTTTGCCTTTTTGGTAATTCCCGCAGCAGCCGCTACTTCGCGAAAGGTTCCTCCGTCGTTGCGCATCAGGTAATCCGGTCGCCCTTTTTCTTTGTAGAGCCAACGCCCACGATCATCCTGTTCATCGACCTCGTAATAGCGCCCCAAATCACCGTCGACGCGCAATCCGGTGCGCTCACTGGAGTCCTTGGCAAGAGGAATCGCGGAACCGGGACGGCCGCCGATCCGATGCAACTGATGGGTCAAGAGGTAGAGGTCCAGGTCGCCATCTCCATCATAATCCGCAAACGCGGGGACCAAGCTGGCGTCGGTCAGGTCGAGACCAAACGAAGCCGCGCTTTCGACGAATCCCAGTTTCCCGGTCTCTTTGAGCAGGTTTAGGAAGAGCTGATTCGGCGCGTCGTAGTAACAGACGTACACGTCCAGGTCTCCATCGTTATCGATGTCGATCATCGCTCCGCCACCGGCCCAGAGATCGCGCCCTGTCGAATCCGCGCCGACGACTTCCGGGACTCCAGCGGTCACGTCCACAAAGGTCAGGCTTCCCGCATTCAGATAGAGCTTGTTCGCCCGCGGACCGCCGGTCACGAAGACATCACTCAGTTTGTCGCCGTCCAGATCACCAATTAAAACCGCTCCACAGGCGAAACTGGAATGGTAAAGCCGTTTGTCTTTGTGCCAAAGGGCGATCTCGTGCATGTAGTCGATCCTTGTCTCCGTGGGCCCCAGTTGGGTGAAAAGGGTGGGGCTGAAAGAAATCGCGCCCATGGGCGTTTTCGCGAATGGTTCGGATTCAATGGATTCAGCGTGGAGAAGAGTCGCTTGGCAGAGGAGAATACCGACGAAAGTACGAAGAGGTGCAGTCATTGAGGGGGAGGCGCAGGGAACGTGGCAAATATAACCGACAAGCCATGCAACTCAACCAGCGTCGAGAACTTCCCGTGCTTTGGCCACATCGCGCTGGATCTGAGCGCTGAGTTCTTCTAGATCGGAGAATTTCTGTTCGGGGCGCAAATACCCCCGAAACGTGATCTCAAGTTCTTCTCCATAGAACTCCTCACCCGAATAATCCAAGATATGAACTTCAAGCCGCCGCTGTTCCGATTTTTGAGCCAATGTCGGCCGAACGCCTAAATTGGCGACGCCGGAAAAGCCCGAGTTTTTCAGGCGAACATCCACCGCGTAGACGCCGCTTGGGGGAAGTTGCTCACTGTGAACCAGTAAGTTTGCCGTGGGAAACCCGAGCGTTCGACCGAGTTGATCGCCCTTCACCACCGAGCCTAAAACGCTGTAGGGTGAGCCGAGGAGGTTCGAGGCTTCGTCCAATCGGCCTTTCCGAATCAGTTTGCGGATCTCGGTGCTGCTCACTGGGGTCCCGTTTTTTACGAAGGTCTCGACGCCCGTTGCGGCAAACCCGAATTCGAGACCCAGGTTTCGCAGGAGCTCGAAGTCACCGCTCCGCTTGAATCCGAATTTCCAATCTCTACCCACGCAAATTTGCCGCAAATCCGGGGTCGTCGCGAGTAACTGGCGAATAAATTCCGGGCCCGTTTGCCGGGAGAAGGCCTCGTCAAAAGGGATCACCAAGGCGTGCTTGAGGCCAAGTGCTTCTACCTTGCGTAGCTTGTGGGCGATGTGCGTCAAGATCCGGGGTGCCTCGTCCGGGCGAAGAATCCGAATCGGATGCGGATCGAAGGTCACCAGCATGGGAACGCCGCCGGACTGCGCAGCCCCGTCTTTCGCGGATTGAATGACCGCTGCATGACCCTGATGCACGCCATCGAACACGCCAATCGCAAGATGGAGCGGCTCCGTGACTTGGGAAAGATCAGCAATGTCGTGAAAGATCTGCATGGGCGCGACTACTCTAAGGAAATGGGACAGGATGGGGTTTTCGCCAAGTGATCTGTTCCAAAATTCAATGCAAAGAGGTTCTGATCGGAGGGGTGCGATTGGATCGGTGCTGATTCCTTTCTCGCAGTTGAACAAGAGGTGCGGCTCGAGGAAACCGCATTAGGAATCGGATGAGAGAAGACTCTGAGGTTGACTTTTCCTGAGGTCGTCCTTACGAGGGATGGAGGCTTGTCACTCTTCGATCCTGTTTCTGTGGCTTCCCGGTTGACCGATTCCCCCTTCAATGAACGAATCCTTGCGAAGAGATTTCCTGGAACTGTTGCATAAACACACGCGCAACGGAGGGCTTACTTATGCCGCAGTGGGGCGAAAGTGTGGGAAACAGATCCAGTCGAATCTCGCGGCATATCTTGGCAAGAAAGCCGCAGAGGCGCGCTTGGCTGAGCAAGTAAAGAATCTGGTGTTTGATCTATGGATGGAGGGGCTGGATTTGATGGTTCCTCCCCGGGGACGTCAGACCACGCCTCGGTTGCAGCACCCGGAGTTCCTTGCGAAACGACGACAGCTGAAGACCGCAACAGCGAATGCAGGCTCGCAAAGCTCTGTCGTCGAAATGGTGAGCCCAACTGAAGTGGGAGAGTTACGACAAGCCTACCAAGCCTTTCTCCCGGAGCATCCCAGTGGAGCGGTTAATATTTACAAAATCCGGCGGAAGCTGGCGTGGAAGCGCGATGTCTTCGATCGGCATTTGCGACAACTCAGCGCCCAACGAAATCCTCCATTTCAGTTTGTGGGTGGAGATCCTCATGATTTCTCCTCAGACGAGCAACACGATTCCCTGTTTCAAGACGGGCAACTCTACTTCAGCATTTTGTGGCGAGGATAAGAAGTTCATCCGCGTCTAAACGATTTTTTGGCTAGCTCATGACCGCATCTCTTCACTCAGCGCCTTTCTCGGATATCATCGTCGGGAATCCGTGGGCGTCAGACACTCCGGATTTGCCGGAGATTAATCAGCGATGTTTCGAGCAGCTGATTCGGCTCATCGCACAGGTCAATCCACAGACGAGTTTGAGCGCGATGGTCTTCGGCGGAACGGGGAGTGGCAAGACGCATTTGATCCGTAGGGTGCTTCATTCCGGGGAGGATTTTGCCTGCGTCTACGTTTACCCGATCAAGGATCCGAAGCGGATGAATCGGAAGTTGCTCGATAGTGTAGTGGCGGATTTGCAGCGCTCACGAGGAAAGCAGGAAACGCAACTAGTGGAGTTGCTCCAGAGAATCCTGGAGCGGTCCGGGATGTTGGAATCAGGGGCGGATGTGGGGGCCTTCCTGACCGATCCGGCGAAGGATGCCAAGCTCAAGGCATTGAAAACCCAACTAATGGGCGGAGAGTTTTTGCGGTCGATCGAGAGAGACTTCATCGATGTGTTGTTTCTGGTTTGCAGGGAAGACGTGAGAGGGGAGGTGGTGCGATTTCTGTCGGGGTTATATTTGGAACCCGGTGAATGCAGTCGCCTGGGGATTTCTCTGATGGAGGAGCCGGGCTCTGCTGAGGATGGCGAGATTCGCGCGCAGGAGCTTTTGGTAGCTTTCGGTAAAGCGTTTGGAAAAGCCGGACTGCCGCTCGTCTTGTGCTTCGACCAACTGGAGAACATGGGAGAACCTCAGCAGCAGCGGGAGTTTGGGACGATGGTGGCGAATATCATCAATGAGGTTCCCCAGACGTTGCCAATTTGTTTCACCCGTCCGGATTTTGCGGATAAAGCGGCCAAACAGATGGACGAGCACGTCTGGCAACGCCTGTTCGCAAATCGGTTCCAGATTGACGGATGTGACAAGGCGCAAGCCCGAGACTTGATTCGGGTGCGGATGGAATGGGCGGGATCGGGTGCGGATCCCAGCAACGAAGTTCGAATTGACGCAACGCTGGCGGATCTGGAAGCAGAAATCAATGTACCCCGAAAAGTGCTGATGGAAGCGGGGCGGCATATCGGACCAAATGCCAAAGGAGGGGATCCCCTGGAGAAAATTGCCGAATTTTATGAAAGCGAACTCCAACGCCTGATCAACGCTCCGCAAAAGACGGCTTGCCGCCCGGATGTGATTATTGGTGGATTGGCGACGTTTCTGGAGGCGAGGCCTCAGCTTCCTGGTGGGTTCCAGGTCCGAAGGGAGGTTCAGACGAAAAGCGCGGGATTGGATAAAGGAGGAAGTCTCGAGACGTCGATTGGAACACCCGCGCATCGGATTGCCAATCTGACGGTGTCCTGTGATCGGCGGGATTATGGTTCATCACTAGGAAGCTTGTTCAAAGCACTGACTGGAAAGGCGAGGCGGGCCGGTGAATTGGATCTGGTAGTCTTCCTCCGAGATGATCGCGACCCGATCGAAGCCAAGAAGAACGCAAAGAAAGATTTCGAGCTGGCAGGAGGCGTTTACTTGGAGTTTCCCTACCGCTGGCACGCAGAGTTTGAAGCACTGGACACGACCAGAAATGCGGTCGAAGCCGGTGATTGGACGTATCTGGGTGAAGCAAACCAGGTCCAAGTGATCAGCCAAGACGACTTCCAGCGGTTCTTACGGGATGCATTTCATCCACGATTGGCGAATCGTTTGCTGGCCCAAATCGAGCTGAATTCGGACCCGGATCTGTTATTAGAAGTCGTGGCTGATATTCTGAATCGGGAGCCGTTCTTTCTCGATTTCGATACCATTTCTCAGCATTTACGGCAACGGGCACCCCATCTTCATGTCACCTCGGAAACGCTTCTGAATACGTTGCGTCGGGCACCGGATCGAATTGCGGAAGTTGGCGAACACCAAACGTTTTCGCTGATTCGCGATGGGAACTAGGGCTGCCGGAACTTCGATCTCTGGCGGGATGCTTCGATCGGCCAGTTTGTGCCCACGCCTGGCGGTCCACAAAGCCTGGTTTCCGCGTGAAGATATTAAGGTTGGGGCCGCAGGTGGCGAAGTGGTGAACGGTAATCTCTTTCACTCCCATGTCGTGGGACGCATTCTCGAAGATCTGGCCCGGGTGGAAGCAAGGAAGTCTTCTGATTCTGGAAATGCATGGTTGCGCCAGGTGATCGGAGCCCACTGGAATTCGAAGGAAGATCTCAGGTCTGAACTCTGGCGCATCTTCGCCCAAGCCTACTTGGCTCCAGCGCTTCACGACTTCTCTTCTCATCTTGGGAAAAATCCCGGTCAACAGATTCAAGCCATGACCCAAGGAATTGGAAAGCTGGCGGAACTCTGTGCGGAGATCCACCTGGACAATGGAGGGGCGATCGGGAAAACCCGCCGGTTTCTCCCTCCAGAAGGCGTTTTGCAATCTTCCCAAGAGGTCGATGGCTTGACCGTAGAGTTAGTGGGGAACTATGATGGACTCTGGTTCGACGAGTCCCGTGGTGAATTTGTCCTGATTGATTTCAAGTGCAAAACTCCCGCCGAGTTTCCTTCAGACCTTCATCAATTGGCCTGTTACGCCTGGCTGATTCATCAGGTCTCGGGAAGGCCCATTCGCGGGGTGCTGGTTTACGTTCAACCTGAGGCGGTGGTTCGCCATTTGTCGGCAAAGGATTTGGCCGCGACGTATCCTGAAAGTGAGCGGTTTGTGCGGCGGGTTGCCCAATGGCTTATCACTCCAAAAGGAAGCTGCGATGTCGTTCCCCAGACTTCCATTCCGGATCTGTGTCAGCGATGTCCACTGGACGTCCGCTGTGATGCATTGTATGGGCAAAGGCAGTCCGTAATTGCATGAAGTTTCGAATCCTCCTCACCTCTTTCTTTCTCATGAATGGCGTCCATCTCCAGGCCAATGACTGGCCGGTCTGGAGGGGACCCAATGGAAATGGCGTCGCTGCAGATGGTGAATCTCCTCCGACGCTTTGGGGGGAAAACGAGAATGTAATCTGGAAAAGCCAAGTCCCCGGGCGAGGCCACTCCAGCCCGATCGTAGTTGGTGATCTCATTGTTTTGACCACTGCGGATGAAGAGGCCAACACCCAGTCGGTCGTCGCTTTCGACCGAAAGACAGGGGCGCAGCGTTGGGGCACGGAGATGCACCGCGTATTAGAGCTTCCTCCGATTCATAAGAAAAATACCCACGCTTCTCCTACGGTCGCGAGTGACGGCGAACGAATCTTTGCGGTCTTTTTCAACAATGGAATGATTCACCTTTCGGCCGTCAACTTTGAAGGCGTTAAGCTTTGGCAGAAACAGGTCGGAGCGTTTCGACCACGCTATCAATTTGGGTATGCGGCCTCTCCGCTCCTTCACAAGGGAAATGTGATCGTGGCTTCGGAGTTTTCTGATGCCGGTTTTCTGGGGGCCTTTGATCGAGAGACCGGGCTCGGTGTTTGGCGGATTTCTCGGGACCAAGCCACCAGTTATTCTTCACCCATCGTTGGATTCGTCGATGGTAGAGAGCAGCTACTCATGAGTGGAGCTGAAACCATTACGAGCTACGATCCGGAAACCGGCGATCTCCTCTGGCAAGCCGATGGTGGAACCTCCGCAACGTGCGGAACCATGGTCTGGACGCCGAATCAGGTTTATGCGAGTGGGGGATTTCCGACCAAGGAGACCATCGCCATTGTGGCGGATGGCTCAGAGCGTGTCGCCTGGAAGAATGAGGAAAAGTGTTATGAACAATCCCTACTAGCTTACGATGGCTATATCTACGCCTTGAACGATGGAGGAATCGCAATTTGCTGGCGGGCGACGGATGGAAAAGAGATGTGGAAAGAACGGCTAGGCGGTCCGGTCAGCGCTTCGCCGATCCTGGCGGGTGAGCATATTTTCGCGTCAAATGAACGAGGTCAGACTTTTGTGATCAGGGCGAACCCGAAGAGCTTTGAACTGGTGGCGACGAATCAGTTGGGTGACGAGTCCTTTGCCACGCCTGCGTTTTGTGGGAATCGGATTTATTTGCGGGTCGCAACCTATCAGGGAGAGAATCGTCAGGAGTGGTTGGTTTGCGTGGGAGGAAAAGACGGATCGGAAGCTGAATAGGTGACGGTTTGTGGCGTCGATCTAACAGGATCCTATCGACGGTCAAAAGACCTGAGATGGAATGATCTTGAATCTTCGACGTGACTCCCTAGTCTCCGCACTGTGAACGTTTCCATCCCATCCATTCTAGCCATCGGCGTTGCCGCTCTGTTTTTAGTGTCTTGCAGCAGCGATGAAGCCGTGACGGAGAGTCGGCAATGGACTCCACCACCTACCGGAATTCCCGAAGCTGAGGTCGGCGGTGTTTACACGACGGCCAGTGGCCTTCAATATGAAGTGATGAAGCTGGGAACGGGAAAGCGGCCCTCCCGGACCGATCAGGTTAAAGTCCACTACCATGGCTATCTTCCGGGCGGTTTGGTCTTCGATAGTAGCGTTGATCGGGGTGAGCCCGCCGTGTTCGGATTGAACAAGGTGATTGCCGGTTGGACGGAAGGCGTCCAACTGATGCAGGAGGGAGCTAAATACCGGTTTAAAGTTCCTTCTCAGTTGGCCTATGGTCCAACGGGCGCTCCTCCAAAGATTGGTCCAAATCAGACGCTTCTGTTTGAGATTGAGTTGCTGGAGGTATTTGGACAGTAGGCTTTTCGTTGGGCGGGAAGAAAAGGTATTTGAAGCCGAGAATTCCGACGATCACGAAGACCGCCATTTTGAGCCGGTCCCGATTGACCCGCTCCAATAGCTTTCCACCCACCACGATACCAATCGCGGTGGGAATGACCGTGAACAGGGTCAGCTTCAACATGGACCAGTCAAAGTAGCCGTTGAAACCCATGAGCCAGATTCGGTAGCTCGTTGCGCAGACAAAAGCCGCCTGCAGAGTCGCGACAGTTTGTTGTTTGGTCCAGGGCTGTGAATAGGCATAGGCGACCATGGGCGGTCCACCGATATTGAAGGCTCCGCCAAAGAATCCGCCGAGAACGCCACAGGGCCACCCCATCCATTTCGGCATCGTGTAGTTGAAGGCTTTCGTCATGATCGCATCAACAACAGCAAAGAGGATCAGTACGGCACCAAAGAGTCGGATGAAGAGAACTCCATCTACGTTGCGGTGCATGAAGTGAAAGCCGAGGTAGGTGCCGATGACGCCTCCAATCGCCAGCGCAATCGCCGGTCGAAACCGAAATTCACGCCGGGTGTTCATCATGATCAACCCGGGAATAATGATCGAATTCAGGGCGACCAGCGTGAAGGAGGACTGGAAGTCATTCGTGATCCAAGGTAAAACGGCCATCGCCACAATGGCAAACCCAAAGCCAGATAGTCCCTGGACGAGTCCTGAAATCGCGAGGACCAGGCAAATTGCGGAAATAGTAAGCGGGCTCAAAGAAGTTAATCCGGGAGGTCCTTGCCTCGGGTTTCCGGCAAGAACATCATCAGCACGGCTCCAACGAAGAAGAGGAGACCCAGTTGGGTTAATGCAGTGGGTAGGCTTACATCAGGTTGAGATTTGAGCCAACCGGAAAAAAACAAAACCGGGACCGCGATAAGGCGGCCCCCGTTGAAGCAGAAACTGGTTCCGGTCGCCCGCAGTCTGGTCGGGAAAAGCTCTGGAAAGTAGACCGCGTAGCCTGCATGCATGCCGAGCGTGAAGAAGCCAAAGATCGGCAAAATGAAGAGGAGTTGTCCGTAGGTTTGTGGAACGAAACAGGCAATCGGTACCATCACGAACGCCAGAATATGCCACCAGATGAAGGTTCGCTTTCGGCCAAAGCGCGCACTGATGGGCCCAAAAAGGACCAGACCGATCCCACCGCCAATCGTCTGGATGATTCCGTAGGCGATCTGGGATTTGCGCTGAATTTGCCCGTGGTCGAGCCCGGAATCGGCCAAGAACTCACGTGCGAGTTGCTGTCCGCCCACGGTGACGGCCCAAAAGGTCCCCAAACCGACGGCGGCGAGAGCCATGCCGAGCAGGGCATTCTTGTTCCACTTCGGATTGCTGAGCAGATCGACCAAGCTTCCGGGGCGCTCCTTTTCTTCGGCGTTATCCTTCCACTTCTTCGGCTCTTTGACGGAGAGGCGGACCCAGATGACGAGAATCGCCGGAATCACCCCAATGAGATACGCATAACGCCAGTTTGTCCCCACGGCGAGGGCCGCTAAGGTAGCCAACCAGGTCCCGATCACACTGGAGGCGTGAAAAATACTGGAAGCATGAGCCCTCGCTCGGGTCGGAAACACCTCGGAAACGAGAGCAGCGGCCACGGCCCATTCCCCTCCTACTCCCATCGCCACGAGAAACCGCAAAATCGCGACTTGTTCCAGGGTGGTCGCAAAGTAGGTGAGCCCCGAGAAAACCGTATACATCAGGATCGTCACGATCATGAGTTTTCCTCGGCCATATCGGTCTGCCATCGAGCCGAAGAGAATGCCGCCAAAGGTGCCGCCGGCGAGAAACACCCCCAAAAACATGTCACCATACTTTTTGATATCCAGGTCCTCGTTGGGGACGCCCAGGATATCGCTGAGCATGTCATTCCGCGTCAGGTTGAAAATCTGCCCCTCGTAGACATCGAAGATCCAACCCAGAGAAGCGATGATCAATACCAGCCATTGATAGCGGGATATGCCTGAATACCAGGGTTGTTCGGAATCGACAGGGGGTTTCATCGGTTTGACCCTAGACAGCACGGATGGAGGCGTAAACCCTCAAATGCAACAAGCCCTCTCTAACTTTGCGGCCGTTTTGCGAAGGATTGGCCGATTCCTCGCATGGGTTGCTCCGAACTTGCCCAACAGAATGTCTTGGCCTAGTTTCCGCGCCCATGAACTTCCCCACCGAACACGACGAAGCCACCAACGCCAAAATATTGGCTGTCTCCGAAGACAAGATCCAAGGATTTGTCCGGTTTCCTTTTCAAGAGATCGCCCAACAGGCTGAGTTGCCCTTGGAAACGGTCATCGAGCGGATTCGCGCCATGCAGGAGGCGAAAGTCATCCGTCGTGTCCGTCAGACCCTACTCGCTAACAAGTTGGCGGAGGGTGCGTTGGTGGCTTGGAAGATCTCGGAAGACAAACTGGACGCCGCCTTCGATTTCATGTCGAAGCAAGATCCGTTTAGCGGCCATGTCGTCGTGCGTTCGACGGATCGGGGATTAACCGGTGGCGAATATCGGCTTTGGACGACCTTGAAAGTGCCCCAAGGTGAATCGCTCGAAGAACACGGCAATGCCTTGGTCCGCCTGACCGGTGCGGATGAGTTTATCCTCATGCCGGCGAAAGGAATCTTTGCGTTAGGCGTTGGACATGTGCGCCGGAAAACGATGGAATTTGGAGCGCGCTCACCGGAGCCTGCCACGATGATGACGACCGCGATTGTCGAATTGACGGATCAAGAGTGGAATGTGTTGTTGGCGTTGAAAGATGAACTGACGACCGAGGAGATCTGCGAAAACCCTTGGGAAGGGAGAGCGGTGCGGGCTGGAGTAGATTTCGAAACCTTTTGTCAGGTGGCGGAGAGTCTGGATCAGAAACGGGTCATTGGTCGCTTTTCCACGTTTTTGGAACACATCAAGCCCTCAGCTTCCGGTAAGCGAGTGACGAAATTCAACGGACTGTTTCACTGGCGGGTGCCGGAGGGAATGCAGGAACAAGCGGGTGGCGAAGTGGGGCGTCACGAAATTATGACTCACTGCTATTGGCGGGAAGGCGGTCCGCAGTTTGGCAATGTCAATATCATGGGTGTCGTCCACGGCAGTGACAAAGAGGTGATGCGCAAGCACAAGGAAGCGATCGACCAGCATTTAAAAGACGTCGGCATTCCGGTTCTCTACGACAATGTCTTCTGGGGAGGACGGAGCGAGATTAAGCCTTCAGAGATCTCCCCCGTGATCTATCAGCAATGGCATCAAGAGTGGGCCGGAAAGTCGAACGTCGTCTAGACTCGACTCAAACCTCCGTCGGTTCGCCAGGTTCCAGCTTTTCATCGAGGCAGCGCAGCATGACCTCCATGTTCACGGGTTTGGCGAGTACGTCGAGCGCACCTGCCTGGGCAACCGCCCCGGAACTGGTTTCGTCTTGTTCAACCAGCGCGGTCAACATCACGATGGGGATATTGGCGAGATCGGGATCGGCCTGAATTAGCGCGGCGACATCTCCGCCATCCATTTCCGGCATCACGATGTCGAGAAGGATGAGATCCGGATGAAAGAGCTTGGCGGCCAGAGGAGCCTTGGTGGATCGATTTTCGATCATGACCTGGTATTTGCCGGTCTTTTCCAGGTTCATTTTGAGAAGGCGGGTGAACCCGGGTTCGTCGTCGACAAGGAGTATTCGTTTGGTGGCCATGGTAGAATCGTCTGACAATTAGAGAATTTTGTCAATCGCTTCGCTCGCACCGACCGTGGTCCTTAGACTCATGATGACACGAACCCCACCTTGCGGGCGATTGCTGATCTCAATTCGTCCCTTGTGGAGTTGGATGATCTTTCTCACGACGCTGAGGCCGAGACCGGTCCCAACCCCCGTCGGCTTCGTCGTAAAAAACGGCTCGAAGACCTGATTCACCTTATCCGGAGGAATTCCCGGGCCATTGTCACATATCTGAATGAAGATGACCTTATCACCGAGACGAACCCGGTCAACACTTCGCGCTCCCTCGTCGTAAGCCTCTTTGCCGGCTTCCGCTGCCCAAACGGAGATTTCGAGCTCTGGTTGATCGGTTTCCCGCATCGCGTGGGCCGCATTCATGAGGAGGTTGACCACGACTTGTTCGAATTTGGCGGAGTCAAGCCGGACCGTGGGCATTTCAGGCTGGAAACGGGTCTTGATGTGCACGCCTGTCCGATTCAACTCATGCCGAACCAAAAGGAGGGACTGCTCGATCACCGGCCTAATGTCCTGCTCCTTCAAGTCGAGCTGACGAGAAGAGGAAAAATCGACCAAGCCGCGGATGATTTTGTCCGCGCGATTGATGGCCTGACGCATCTCCGTGATGATTTCCGGCAGATTGGGATCATCGGGGCTGATTTCTCCATCGAGGTACTCCACTCCCATCAGGAGGAGAGCAAGTGGGTTTTTGACTTCGTGGGCGACTCCTGCCGCCAACCGGCCGATCGACTCCATTTTCTCTGCCTGAATCAATTGGAGCTGGGTCGATTCCAACTCCGCATGAGTTTCGTCCAAATGATCATTTAACCGCCTCCGCTCAGTCACATCCTCACTCACTCCCAGGAGAAGATTCTGGCCGCCCTTTGCGTCTTCAACCCGCACCTTGACGGTGTGGAGCCAGATCTTGTTTCCAGCTCCGGTCTGCACGATTTCTTCGGGAATATCCACGGTCGATCCGGTCAGGATGACGTGTTCATCCATGGCTCGGAACCCCTCCGCTTCAAGTCGAGGAAAGAGATCGTAGTCGGTCAATCCCAGGGCTCTCTCCCGAGGAATCCCCGTGACCTCCTCTTGCATCTTGTTCCAAATCAAGAAGCGAAAATCGTCGGAAGCGTTTTTGCAGAAGATCGCGATCGGCAAGTTGTCGATTACGGTATCAAGCACATTTGCGCGACGATGCTCCAAATTTGGCGACGCATGCGGACGGGGTAGATCCATGGCAAGCGAAAGAATGCCAGTTTGCGACTGGCCGGTCAATCTTCGACTTTAGGCGGACGGTCAGGGATTCCCTACCGAGATGAGGCTTTCGTTCGTACGAATGAACAAATGGCCGCCTGATACGGCAGGTGTGGCATTGACTCCGGAGTCCAACTGGTTGCGGGCCAGGACCTTGAACGGTGCGCTCGCTTGAACTACCACCATCTCATTGAGATCCCTGCTGCCGCAGAAAATGCGATCATCGATCAGGATCGGGTTGCTGAAATAGCGACCGCCGACGCGTTCCGGACCATGAACGACTTCGCCAGAATCACTTCGGACAATCTGGATCAGGCCATCATCCTTCCAGAAGTAGAGCTGTCCGTCTTTGAACAGGGGCGTTGGGACGTAGGGCATCCCTTTATTGTTGTCCCATCGCCACGCAACTTTGGGTTCGCCATTCTCAGTTTCACTTCCGGGAATGACAGCCACGTGATCCTTGGCTCCATTTCCAGAGCCCCAGGTGGCGAAAATTAACCCGTCCGCGATCACCGGAGAACCGACGGTCCGAGCCTTGAATCCGTGATCGTAACGCCAGATCTCGTCTCCGGTTTCCGGATCGAGACTCAGCATCCCGAAGGGCTGGCTCGTGATGATAATTTCCGTCTTGCCCTTGCTGTTCAAATAGAGAGCCGGGGTGCTGTAGGTCGATTTCAATTGGCGATCATCCCAATCGATCAGCTTCCGCCAGATCTCGGAGCCGTCCGTCGGGTTGAGCAAGGCGAACTCGGTTTGGGTATTGTTCAGGTCGTCCCAAAAGACGAAAACTCCTCCATTGACGAGGATCGGTGAAGAAGCACTCCCGTGATCGCCAGCGAAGGACCCCAGCACCTTTTGCCAGACCAGCTCTCCTTCATGGGTGAGGGCGACGACTTCCGATTGTTCACCGGATGTCCAGAAGACGTAGATGTTGGACTCATCCAGACAGGGGGTGGAAGAGGCAAACTCGTTGTCCCGATGCTTGTTGTGGGGAACAAAGTCGCTGGTCCACTCCCATTTTTGAGAGCCGTCCTTGGTGTCGAAGGAAAGAACCGTGCGGCGTGCTTCGCCAGTCACGACCGTCAAAAAAAGCTGGGTTCCCCAAACCACCGGCGAGGAGTGGCCTTCGCCAGGCAGATCGACCTTCCAGTTGTAGTCCGCCATGGTAAACTTGGATGGGATCGTGGAAGCGTCGCTGATTCCGCTGCCATCAGTGCCGCGGAAACGGCTCCATTCTTGGCTCTGGGCGAAAGGCCCCGTTAGCAGCAGGAAAGCGACGAGAGGCGGGAGTGGGGTTTTCATGAACCATTCTATGAACCCAAATTTCGAAGTCGTCCAATTGGATATTGTTCTGGTCTGGTATTGGGCTCGGGATCTGAAGCGACTCGCGAGCAGATGGCGGCTCAAGGTTGGCAACTTTTTAGATTTCTACGCTGATTGAATATCGCACCTCAATGAATTCTAATATTTACTAAATAATTATCGTGGCTATTTCCATAAAAACAGTTACTTTGATGGGCTCCGTAATTAATCGCAGCTATCCTGGATATTTCCCTTATGAATTCACCGTTCCGGTCCTCCAATATTCTTCCGTTTCCACAAACTGCTCATTCTTCTTTCCACTCTAACTACATCTCCGTCCGTTCCAAAATTCTCATGAAGACCTGCTCCCCTCACGATTCGTTGCCTGACGCCTATGGAATCAATCTGGTGGATTCCGCCCGAGTGAACGAATTTAATGCGGAGATCGATTTCAAGGTCGAGTTGCGTCACGATCAACTTCGCCAATCTCTCCTCTGCGGCTTGATGAATCCCGACTTCACGAAGGGAATCGCGATCGCGATCGATCCTAGTTCCGGGGCCATCATTGACGCATTGAACGGAGCAGGAGCGCTAGGCTACCTCACTTGCACGCCGATGTTGCCGGGTAGTCCGATTCGTTGCGAACTTCGCATCCAGAAATTCGGCAAGAATCATATTTGTTCCGTCTTTGTGGAGAATGAATCGATCATGTATCCGGCGTTCGTCTCAGGGACGGACTTGAACTTTAACGCGGTTGTCGGAAGCGATGTGTCTTCCGGCTCGACGGTGAGCTATCGGGATCCGGTCCTGAACGTGGGAAGCTTGGCGAAAGTGGCCTGAAATCGGGCCAGAGACGGAAGGTTGTTTCAGGAGAAAACTGCGCTTAACTGGCGCAGCCCTGACCTTCTGCCATGCACGAGCCTGCCGAACCCGATCCACGTCTTCATTTTGGAGCTTCCTGGGACTACGCTCCCGCCCCGGAAACCACGCCGGTTTCCCTTCGCGAGCGCTATCCGCTGTTGATTGGGGGAGAATTCGTTGCGTCAGCGTCCGGGAAAACGTTTGCGACGACCAATCCTGCGACGGGCAAGGAGCTCGCCCAGATTTCTCTTGCCGGAAAAGAAGATGTCGACGCGGCGGTATCGGCCGCGCGAACCGCTTACAAAGGCGTTTGGCGGAAAACATCACCAAGAGAGCGCGGCAAATATCTCTTCCGGATCGCGCGCTTGATCCAAGAGAAAGCTCGCGAACTGGCCATTCTGGAAACGATGGATAACGGGAAGCCGATCAAGGAGAGTCGAGATATCGATGTCCCGTTGGTCGCCGCGCATTTTTTCTACAACGCGGGATGGGCGGATAAGCTGGACTACGCCTTTCCTGGCCCTCGCAAGCCAGAGCCGATTGGGGTCGCCGCTCAGATTATCCCCTGGAATTTTCCGCTTTTGATGATGGCATGGAAAATTGCCCCGGCGCTGGCCTGTGGGAATACGGTGGTCTTGAAACCGGCAGAAACGACCTCTCTCACCGCACTCCATCTCGCCGAGATCTTTCAGGAGGCAGGCTTACCAGGCGGTGTTGTCAATATTGTGACTGGAGCGGGAGAGGTCGGCGAACTGTTGGTGAACCATCCGGATGTTGATAAAATTGCCTTCACCGGATCTACGGAAGTCGGAAAGAGCATCGCTCGTGCGGTGGCCGGGACCCCGAAAAAGCTTACGTTGGAGTTGGGTGGGAAGGCTGCCAATATCCTTTTCGAAGATGCTCCGCTTGATCAGGCGGTGGAGGGAATCGTCAATGGGATTTACTTCAATCAAGGCCAAGTCTGTTGTGCGGGAAGTCGTTTATTGGTGCAGGAAAGCATCTATGATGAAGTGATTCAGTTGCTCACTTCTCGAATCGAAACGCTCAGAGTTGGAAATCCGCTCGACAAGAACACCGACATCGGAGCGGTTAATTCTCGCCAACAGCTGGAACGGATTGAGTCGTTGGTCGCTTCTGGACAGAAGGAAGGAGCCCTCCTCGTGCAATCCAAGTGTGAACTTCCGGAATCCGGTTATTGGTTTCGGCCAAGCTTCTTCACAGGGGTGACCTCCTCTCATCGCATTGCCCAGGAAGAAATTTTTGGTCCGGTGCTCAGCGTGATGACCTTTCGCACCCCGGAAGAGGCGATTCAGCGGGCCAACAATACGTTTTATGGGTTGAGTGCCGGAGTTTGGACCCAGAAAGGAAGCCGCATTCTCAAAATGGCGAAGGAACTGAAGGCCGGCGTGATTTGGGCCAACACGTTCAACAAGTTCGATCCGACAAGTCCCTTTGGAGGATTCAAAGAAAGCGGATTTGGTCGGGAAGGCGGAGCGCAGGGCCTGATGCCCTATATGAAATTGAAGGAATCCAGGTCGGCCTCAGTTTGACAGCGCTTAGGATCGAGGCTTCGCTTTTCCATTAGTCCTTAGCCCAGTTGGCGGCACGATCCAAACCAACCCCTTTCCTTTAATGCCTCAGAATTCCAAACCCCTTCCGCGTCGTCGTTTTCTCACCAGCACTGCGGCCACGGCTGCCACGATCCAAATTCTTCCCAGTCGGATCTTTGCCGATTCTCCGAATGAGAAAATGAACATCGCCTTTGTTGGTGCCGGGGGACGTTCGGAAGCCAATATCAACGGGTGCAAAGCCGCCGGAGCCAACATTTACGCTCTTTGTGACGTCGATACCCAAAAGAGCGCCAAGAAGGTGAGTGAACATCCCGAAGCCAAGTTTTACAAGGATTGGCGAGAGATGTTGGAGAAGGAGGCGAACCACATTGATGCCGTGGTCGTCTCGACCCCGGATCACACACACGCCATTGCGGCGATGGCGGCGCTGAAACTGGGCAAGCATGTTTACTGCGAGAAGCCGCTCACCCGCACGATTTCCGAAGCACGTGCCCTCCGGGACGCTGCCCGCGAAGCCGGGGTGGTTACCCAGATGGGAAATACCGGGCATGCTGGCGAAGGAGCCCGAATGACAAATGAATACATTCGCTCAGGAGCGCTCGGCGAAATCAACGAAGTCCACTGCGTCACCAACCGTCCGATTTGGCCCCAAGACGTCGTGCGTGGACCCGAAGCTCCGGTTCCGGATCATATCGATTGGGATTTGTGGTTGGGGCCGGTCAAATTCCAGCCTTACGCGGACGGGATTGCGCCCTTCAAATGGCGCGGCTTCATCGACTACGGAACCGGTGCGCTGGGCGACATGGGTGCCCACATCATCGATCATCCGGTTTGGGCCTTCGGCCTGGGAATGCCGGAAAGCGTTGAGGTGAAGATCGATCGGCAGACGCCGGGCAGCGAACTCCACACCCATCCACGCTCCTGCGAAATCACCTACCAGTTTGCCGCAGAAGGAGATCGACCCGCTCTGAAGCTGGTTTGGTTCGATGGCCGCACCTTTCAGATTCCTCGTCCTCCCGGTCTCGACAAGATGAAAGACGGGAAGCCGGAAAAGAACATCGAAAACGGCTGCGTCTACTACGGAAGCAAAGCGGTAATGATGCATGGCAGCCACGGTGGATGGCCTCGGATCTTGACCAACCAAGATGAGATTCTAGAGCCTGCCAAAACCTACGAAAAATCACCGGGTCATTACAAGGAGTGGATCGCTGGCTGCAAAGCGGGTGACCCGAGCATGGCGAAGTCGAATTTCGACGTCGGTGCGCATTTGACCGAGCTCATGCTGCTTGGTTGCATCGCCGCTTTGGCTGGGAACGAGACCAAGATCACCTGGGACCCTGAGAAAATGACAACCGGTAATGAGGTGGTCGATCAAATGGTGCATCACGATTACCGGGCGGGCTGGGAACTCGGATAAACCGAATTCCCAACCCTAAAACGGCACGGACCGTCGCGAATCACCATTTTGTGATCACCTTCCGGTTTTTCACCGGCCACCAGTTTTCGATCTTTTTGGCCAGTCGAGCGACGACCTCCGGGTATTCGCTGGCGACATTGACAGTTTCATCGGGATCGGAAAGCAGATCGTAAAGTTGGGGGCGTTTTTCGGTCCGGGGATGGCTCGATGCGTAACGACCGACCTTGCCGTCATAGGTCAAAAGGAGCTTCCACTTGCCTTCAATCGCCCAGCGATATAGAAGCGAGTCCTCTGGACGTTCGATGTTCGCGATATCATGCGCGAAGCCTTCTCCGAAGATGGTGTCGCGTTTGAGCGCCTTTCCTTCCGTCAGTACAGGCATGAGATCCAGACCCGGGAGATTCGATGGAACCGTAGCACCCGCTGCGCTCAGAATCGTCGGGACGATGTCAATGCTGCTGCAAAGTTCCTCGCGAGTCTCGGCGGGAATTTTGCCCGGCCAGTTGAACATGATCGGCGTGCGGGTTCCGCCTTCGTTGGGGCTTTGCTTGGAGCGGGGCGCATATTTGCCGCTGTTTTCGCTCTGAATCCAACCGTTGTCCGTCACATAAATGATCAGAGTGTTCTCTCGAAGCTGTTTTTCATCGAGGAAGTTGATCAGCTGGCCACAGGTATCATCGAACCAATCACACATGGCGTAATACTTGGCGACGAACTCGCTGCGGCCGGGCTTTTGATACTTTGCCAGGATCTGCTTGGGTGGATTATGGGGCGTGTGAGGTAAGAAGGGGGCATACCAGACAAAGAACGGCTTTTCTTCGGCGACGGCTTCTGTCACGAAGTTGAAAATGGGAAGCAAGCCCTCGCGGCCGATTTTGAGCCCGTCATCACCATGGCGACCGTTGGGCTCCGGAAAACCTCGGGTCATTCCATGGGTGAAACCGCCTCGGGCAAAGTTTCCTTCCCACCATTTGCCGCTTTGATGGCTGAGATAGCCGCATTTCCCCAGAAGTTGGGGCACTGTGGGATGATCGTCGATGTGAGAGATGATTTGTGCTTTCAGCGCCGCGTATTTCTGGCCCTCGGTCTTGGGATCTGCCAAATCGAGTGAAGGATCGTTCCCGCTGATCTTGTGTTGGTGGGTGTAGAGGCCATTGATCAAGGTTGCCAGGGATGGGCGGCAAAGCGCGGTGGGCACGTAGCCCCGAGTGAAGGTGGTGCTCTCCGCCGCTAATTTGTCCAGGTGGGGGGACTTGATGACCGGGTGGCCCATGAAGCCGTAGTCGGTCCAGCTTTGATCGTCAGACAGAATCATGACGATGTTGGGCGGTTGACTTTGGGCGCCCAAGAATTGGAGCGGGAGAAGGCAAACCGTGAGGGTAAGAAGGAGTTTTGGTCGCATCCGGCAGTGTGGGAAAGCCGGACGCATCTGTCAAATTTCCAGAATTTGCGTTCCCTCGAAGTTTGAAACGGCACGGAGAGTGCGCTTGGGGAACTTTTGTATAGATAATGTATAGAAAAAACTAGACATAACCTAATTGCGGATTCAAATATGGGTATGATGAATCTACCAGCCACCGAAACTGACTCCGTCCAGGAGCCCGATCTTGAAGCCGCCATGCGAGGAATCGCCAATGGAGACCGGGAACAATTCCGGATTCTCCACGACCACCTGTTCAACCTCGTCGTTGGAACCGCCTATCGGGTGTTGAATGATCGACACGACGCCGAGGACGTTGCCCAGGAGGTCTTCACCAATCTCTGGACCAAGGCCAAGTTGTTCGACTCCCGCCGCGGCAAGCCGAAAACATGGTTGGGAACGATGGCGCGGAACCGGGCGATCGATCGCCTCCGCTCAAAGCAGCGCCGCTCCCAGCTCCGGGATGAACTCGTTGAGGAAGTTCGCCCTGAGGAACTGCGCGAGAAGCACGACGTCCTCGCCACCGTTTCCCAGGACGAAGAGGCGTTGGTTTTGCGGAGCGCCGTCATGAAACTGAGCGACGAGCAGCGAGAGGCGATCGAGATGACCTACTTTTCCGGATTTTCGCAAAGTCAGGCTGCAGAACGATTGGGGGCCCCGCTCGGAACAGTGAAGGCTCGCATCCGTCGCGGGATCATTCGCCTCCGGACGTTGGTCCCTGAGCTCATCGATGAGGCTTAGGCGTATCATCTTTGATTTTTGAAAAGCCCGCGGAAATGAGTAGGCCAGTGAACGAAGAGAACTTTCAGATTGGAACAGTAGCAAGGCTCACCGGGCTGACGGTTCATTGCATCCGAGCTTGGGAAACGCGCTATGGCGTCGTATCTCCGGTGAGGAGCGGCACCAAGCGGAGAATCTACTCTCGGGAAGACATTCGTAGGCTTACCCTCTTAAAGTCACTGGTCGACTCCGGCCATTCGATCGGGACCATCGCCGATCTCACCATTTCCCAACTTGAAGACCGAATTCGTGAGGATCGGTTGGGTTTGGAAATGGTGGAGGAGATCATGGAGGAATCTTGTCGGGCCATTCTGGTAGGATCTTCGATCAAAGCTCTTTTCTCTGGGACAGAGGGCGGCGTTGTCGGGCTTCAAGTCGTAGGTCAGTTTGAAAATCTAGAGGCGGCGGTAGAGGAAGCGGACCTTCCTCGCGTTGATCTTGCCATCGTGAGTTGTCCGACGGTTTTTCCCGAGACAATCGATGCGATTCGGGGGCTGGTAACCAAGTTGGGAGCTCGCCGTTGCATTTTGGTCTACGGATTTGCCCAAAGTCGAGTTCTCCGTGGACTGTTCCGAATTCCCCAGATTACGGCGATCCGAGGCCCCGTGAATACCGATGAGCTACGTCTCGCTTGCTTGGCTGATATTCGTTTGGCTGATACTGATTCGGCGCAAGCTAAACCCGTTTTCGAAACGGATTCGGCCGGGGAGGTCCGGGCGCGTAAGTTCACCGACCAGCAGCTTTCCCAAATCGTCAAGATTTCGTCTTCTATTCAATGTGAATGCCCACAACACCTCGCCAGTCTCTTGTTTAGCCTAACCGCTTTCGAAACCTACAGCGCCGAATGCGAAAACCGAAGTCCCGAGGATGCAGAACTCCACGCCTACCTTTATCACTCGACTGCCAAGTCCCGGGTGCTGATCGAAGACGCCTTGGAAAGAGTGATGGAGGTGGAAGGAATCAAAATCTAGGGTGGACCCGTTCCCAATTTGAGCCTAAGCAATGAATCTGCTGTTCGATCCGTCGGCAGCCTAATCCCTTTCTTCGTTTCGAAGCATGTCTAAATCTATTGTTATCGTCGGCGCAGGGCCGGGAGGTCTGTCTGCAGCCATGTTATTGGCAGCCAAGGGATTCCAGGTTCGGATTGTAGAACGACAACCCTTCGTCGGAGGTCGGACTTCTTCGTTCCAAGACGGAGGATATCGATTCGACCTTGGGCCAACGTTCTTCCTTTACCCTCAGATCCTAGAGGAAATCTTTAAAGAAGTCGGGTTCAATCTCCGCGACGAAGTTGATCTTCGTCGGCTCGATCCGCAGTATCGGATTCAATTCGGTCAGGGTGGACACATCGATGCCGTTCCCGGGGTGGAGGAAATGGAGCGTCAGATCACAAAAATTTGCCCAGCCGATGCAGGCGGTTTCAGCCGCTTCATGGAGGAGAATCGGGAGAAACTGAGGCGATTCACTCCGGCGTTGCAGACCTCGTTTGAAGGTTGGGGTGATCTCTTACAGCGGGACCTCATGGGAGTTCTTCCGATGCTTCGGCCGCATCAATCGGTCGATACCTATCTGCGGCGCTTTTTTTCGGATCCGCGGGTCAGGCTCGCATTCTGTTTCCAGTCGAAGTATTTGGGAATGTCCCCGTTTCGCTGTCCCAGCCTCTTCTCGATTTTGTCCTTCCTGGAATATGAGCATGGGGTTTTTCACCCGATCGGTGGTTGCTCGGCGATTTCAGAGGCGATGGCGAGGATCGCTCAGAAAATGGGGGTCGAGATTCACCTCGGTGAGTCGGTGGAAAGTCTTCAATTTGAAGGAAGGCGGGTGAAGGGTGTTCAGACGGCGAAGGGAAACTATGACTGTGACGCCATCGTGGTGAATGCGGACTTTGCTCGGGCGATGACCACGTTGGTGCCGGATCATCTTCGTCGGCGTTGGAAAGATCGGAAGATCGATCAGAAGCAGTTCAGTTGCTCCACATACATGCTCTATCTCGGGGTCGAGAAAGAATACGATCTTCCCCATCACAACATTTTCATTTCCAGTGATTACGAGGGAAATCTGGCCGACATCGAGAAGCGCCACATTCTCAGTGAGGATCCCAGTTTTTACGTGCAGAATGCCTGTGTCACGGATCCGACCCTGGCTCCGGAGGGTCATTCCGCACTCTATGTCCTGGTCCCTGTGACCCACCAGACAGAAAACGTCGACTGGAAAACGGAAACGGCCCCGTTTCGGAAACGGATTCTCGAGAAGATTCGCCAAGCCGGCTATGAAGTTCCCGAGGACAAGATCCGCTACGAGCGCATCGTCACTCCTGCGGATTGGGACTCGCAATACAACATCCATTTGGGAGCCACCTTTAACCTGGCTCACAACCTTACCCAGATGCTCCACTTCCGTCCGCACAATCGGTTCGAGGATCTGGAAGGCGTATATCTGGTCGGTGGGGGAACGCACCCCGGAAGCGGCCTTCCCGTCATTTTCGAAAGCGCCCGCATCTCAACAGGGCTCATTTTTGACGATTTTGGGATCAGTTCGACCTCTCCCTCGGTTTCTCCCCTGGCACACGCTGCGGCCTAAGATGACTCCGAACCTTCCGCCCGAAGGTGAAATCGGAGAGGTGATTGCTAAGGTCCGCACCGCGCAGGCGGCTTGGCAAGATCGACCCGTTCGGGATCGATGTGCAGCGGTGAGAAGACTTCGCCAACAGTTGGCGGACGACCCTGAAGGATTCGCTTCCACGCTGGCGGAGATTCGCCAAGTTGGGGCCGCTGAAGTCTTGTCGACGGAGATTTTGCCCTTTTTGGCGGCTTGCCGGTTTCTTGAATCCGATGCCGAGCGGATTCTTCGTCCACGAAAACTGGCTTCCCGCGGCCGTCCGTCCTGGCTGGGAGCAGCAAAGAGTCGGGTCGAAAAGCAGCCATGGGGGACGATTCTGATCTTGGGCCCCTCGAATTACCCGTTGTTTCTCCCCGGCGTCCAACTGCTTCAGGCTTTGGTCGCTGGAAGTGGGGTTCTCTTGAAGCCGGCTCCCGGGTGTTCTGCGCCGATGGAGACGCTTTGGAACTTGATGCAGAAAGCGGGCTTTCCCGCGGAGCTGGTCCGGCTTTTGCCCGAAGATCCCACCCGTTCGATTCAGGCGATCCGAAACGGTGTGGATAAGGTGATTCTCACCGGAGGAATGACGGCGGGAAGAGCCGTTCTTGCGGAGTGTGCTCAGAGTCTGATTCCGGCCACGATGGAGCTTTCCGGGCTGGATGCTCTGATCGTGCGAGCTGACGCGGATCCGCAGCGCGTCGTGGATGCGATCCAATTTGGCTTATCATTGAATCGCGGGGAGACCTGCATCGCTCCACGCCGGATCTACCTGCATCAATCGGTGGCGGATAGCGTCCTCGAGAAGCTGGCGGCGTTGAAACCAGCCAGCCAGCCAACTCCGATCTCCGCGACCACTGCTGAACGGATTCGTGATAGCATTGAACGCGGAGCGAGTCCGGTCGTGGGAAAATTGGACGCTTCAACGCTCGAACTCACCTACCCGTTGATTTTGAATCAGGTCGCGGAGGATTCGCTCCTCTGGACCGAGGACCATTTCAGTCCGATTGCCGCGTTGAAAGTGGTGAGGGACGACGAGGAAGGGTTCCAGCATCTCGCGAAGACCGGCTTCGCGTTGGCGGCATCGATTTTCACGAACGACCTCTCTGCAGCAAGACGGCTCCAAGGTCGAATCCCCGCCGGGGTTGTCACGGTGAATGACCTCATTGCGCCGACGGCGGACCCCAGACTTCCCTTCGGCGGGCGGCAACATAGCGGATTTGGCGTGACCCGGGGCGAAGAAGGGCTTTTGGAAATGACCACTCCCCGAGTTTTTATCGAACGATCTTCGCATTCCTGGGCCCCTCATCTCGAAGGAGAACATCCCGACAACGCCCAACTGTTCCTTCACTTCATTCGTATCGGACATGGCTCTCGCGTGATGAGTCGTCTGAAAGCGTTCTGCGCGATGATCAAACTTGTCGCGAATCGCCGAAAGTGATGCGAAACCAGTTCAGGACACTTCAGAAACCGATTGTTATCCTATTTTACCATGACCGAAAAAACAGCCATCATTGGAGGCGGCCTTGGCGGGCTGGCCGCCGCTTGCACTCTCGCCGCGCGGGGCCATCAGGTGACGCTTTTTGAACGGAATTCCTGGGTTGGTGGAAAAGCCGCCCTTTTGGAGCAAGACGGGTTTCGGTTCGACATGGGGCCGACCATTTTAACGGTTCCCAGCGTTCTCTACCGGATCTTTGAAGAAGCGGGAAAGCGCCTGGAGGATTATCTCAAGTTGATCGAACTCGATCCCCAATGGCGCTGCTTTTTCGAGGATGGCGCAACGCTGGATCTCTGCAAAGACGTGCCCACGATGGGGAAAACGCTGCAAGAGTTTTCGGGAGATCCCGGAGCCGCTCAGAGTTACCAGGAATTCATCGATTGGACGAATGATCTTCATCGCATTTCGGAGAATTTCTTCTTTTGGAAGTCGGTGGGCGGCATCAAGGACATTTTCAGTGCCGCCGGATTGGTCGATCCCAAGCTGTTGAAAGACGTCCTGAAGATGAAGATGGGAACTTCGGTGGCCTCATCGGTCCGTTCTCACATCAGCGACGAGCGTGCTGCGCAAATGATCGACCACTTCACGCAATACGTCGGAAGCTCGCCAGATGCGTCGCCCGCCATCCTCTGCGGCATTGCCCATATGCAAACCAGCGAGGGCGTCTGGTATCCGGAAGGCGGAACGCGGGCCGTCCCGCTTGCGCTCGAAAAGTTGGCCAGCGAAATGGGCGTGGAATTTCGCACCAACACGAAGGTTGAGACCATCTTGCACGATCACAATCGCGTGTTGGGTGTCCAAACCGCAGACGGAGAAAAGCTGGGTTTCGACTCCGTCGTTTCCAACTGCGACAGTGTTCGGACCTTTCAAGAACTGATTGGAAGTGCGCCAAATAACAAGTTCCTGGGACAACGTCCCTACGAGCCAGCCTGCTCCGGCGTCGTCCTCTATTTGGGACTCGAGGAGAGCTACGATGAGCTGTTGCATCACAACTTCGTGTTCTCGCGGAATCCTCACGAGGAGTTTGCTGCGATTTACGATCGAGGAATTCCTGCTCCGGACCCAACTTGTTATGTTTGCGCCCCTTCGAGCACGGAACCCGGGGTGGCCCCGCCAGGAGGCGAGGCGCTCTATATTCTCGTCCACACACCCTATTTGCGGGAAGGACAGGATTGGTCAGAGATGCTGCCGGGATACCGTCAGACCATTCTCGACAAACTGAAAACCTGCGCGGGCTTGACCGATATCGAAGATCGGATTGTTTCGGAGTCCGCCCTCACGCCTCAGGACATCAATGACCGCTATCACGTTCTCAATGGCGCGATTTATGGACTGGCAAGCCACGGAAAGTTCAATGGAGCCTTCAAGCCTTCAAATCGCCGGAAGGAACTGGATGGTCTCTACCTCTGTGGAGGTGCCGCGCATCCCGGACCGGGAATGCCGATGGTGCTGATGTCAGGCTGGATCGCGGCGGATGCCTTGGACGCGGATCGAGGTGCCGTCGCTGCGTAGGGATTCAACCCAGGACGTCGAATCCGGTTGCTCCGAGCGTGTAGGATTCGGTCTCTGCGTAAGAAACGGTGTCTTCGGGACCATTTCCGCTTTCGAGAAGGGAAAAGGTTTCCGCGACTTGGCCCTTCGTCCCCGGTCGAGAGGGAAGGTTCGGGCGTTTGTTCGCCTGTTTGAGCCGAGCCAACGTGATGTGGGGGCGAAACGGTCGCTCTTCGGGTTCCAGTCCACAAGAGACGGCCAGCTCTTCCAAATCGCGCGCCAATTGTTTTAATTCGGGCGAGGGAGAGACCTTGGCGGCGATGATTCGGGCTCGAGACACGCGAGGGAAAAGGATGCAGCGATCGATTTCGAAGGGAAACGGATGGGTTTGCTTGGCGATTTCTGCCGCTCCAGCGCGAATTTTCTCAGCCACGTCCTCCTCCAGGTTGCCCAAAAAGCGCAAGGTGAGGTGCAGATCGTCCGATGGAATGAATCGTCCGAACCGCTCCCAGCCAACCCCGCGGAAGAGCTGGATTCGGTTAGAAAGGAAGTCGAGCCCTTCTTCATCTGGACGAAGAGCGAAAAACGATCGAAGCGATTGTGCCATGAAAACTGTTACAATCTCATTGCGACGGTGCAATACAGGTTCATTGATATCGTCTAACTCAGCCATGAAAATTCCCCTTATCGTCATTATCGCCAGTCTCGCCGGATTCAGTGGAGCCTGGGCTAATACCGCCCAAGAAATTTTGGAGCAGCACGAGCGCGCGAAAGCCGAAGCTCTTCAAGGGTATCTCAAGGCGAATCCGGAGGCCACGGATCGACCGGAAGCGATTGAGCACCTCGTGGCAGCGCTCAGCATTTTGGGAGACAATGACGCTGTCGTCCCCCTGTTGGAGGAGCGCTATAATGGATTGGTGAAGGAGGACGAGCCAAATTTGCAGATCATCCTCGGGACCTTGGTTCCCCAACTCATCGAGAGCTTCAAGGCCGGTGGAGGAAAGGAAAAGGCGCTCGAATTTCTGGATCGTGTGGCCAAGGATTTAGAACCGGTGGCTACGGCCGATCCCCGAATCGAGTCCTACCTGGCGCAACTGCGCGGCCAACTCAACGTGCCGGGTGTCGGTGACTCGATGGACATCAAGTTCACGGCAACGGACGGGAGTGAAGTCGATTTGACGGCAATGACCGGCAAGGTGGTATTGGTTGATTTCTGGGCGACTTGGTGTGGACCTTGCATCGCGGAAATGCCGAATGTCATCAAGGCTTACAACGAGTTCCACGACGATGGTTTCGAAGTCGTGGGGATATCCCTGGACCAGAACCAAAGCGATCTGGATCGCTACGTCGAAGAAAACAAGATGCCTTGGCCCCAGTATTTCGACGGCAAAGGGTGGGGGAATGAGATCGCCGGGAAATTCGGCATTCAAGGAATTCCCGCCACCTTTTTGATTGGGAAGTCCGGCAAAATTGAGGCCACGAATCTTCGCGGTGATGCGCTGGAGAAGAAAGTCAGCGAGTTGCTCGAAGAATCTTAGGGCTTGTCACAAAATAAGTTTGCGGGAGATGCGCAGAATTCCGACTTGTCGCCAAGGCGGAATTGACCGGAGTTTAGCGAGCTAAATGAGGTGAATTCCAACACTGGCGACGGGCCGGAAGGCAAGCAGATCTGGTAAACTTATTTTGTGACAAGCTCTTAGCCCCGTCGGCGGCCCGCAGTCCGAATCCCGCTTCGCAGTCGCCATTCCAGCAAGACTTCCATCAGTTCTCGCTGGACGGTTTCGAAGGTGGGATCATTCCACAGGTTTACCATCTCTTCCGGATCCTTTTTGAGGTCGAAGAGTTGCCCTTCGTTCCCGCCATCGAGCGCATCGCTACCGAGGATATGAACGAGTTTGTATTCGGTATTGCGAACCATGGTCATGTAATCCGCCGTCGTGAAGTTCCCATCCCGAGGATGCTCCGCGAATACCCGTTCGCGGCCTTTCCAATCAGCTTCCCCGCGAAGGGCGGGAAGCAAACTCTCGGCTTCGAAGGTCTCCGGAACGGAGAGCCCGGCTAATTCCAGAATTGCCGGGCCGATGTCGAATAGTGAGACTAAGTCGTCAATCTGACGACCGCCTTCGAAATACTTCGGCCCCCAGATGATCATGGGAACATGAGTGACCTGATCGTACATGGTCCATTTTTGACTGTGACCGTGGTCGGTGAGGCAATCGCCATGGTCTGAGGTGAAGACGACGATTGAGTTTTCGAGGTAACCTTGGTCCTCCAGCGTCTGGAGAATTTCCCCGACCTGATGATCGATCATCGTGACATTGGCCAGATAATGCTTCCGCTGGTTGAGACGCTGTTCATCACTGGGATGCAGATCTAAAACGACCGAATCGTGATCGACTTCGTGGTTGTGGACCCGCATTCCCTGGTAGGCTTTCGGTTGGCCTTCGAGATCCGCTTGGGAAAGTTCTTGAAGCGGAACGTCCACGTTCTCATAGCCTTCGAGATACTTGGGCGTGGGATCGTAGGGCGGATGAGGACCGGGAAAGCCGATTTCCAGAAACAGGGGCTCGGTTTTCGGGTAGTTTTCGAGCCACCATTTCGCGGTATTGCCGACGAACATGTCGCTGTGCGTGTCTTCCGGCAGATCCCAGGTAAAGGCACCGAGCCGCTTTCGGTAGTCCTCAACGTTGCGATACTCGACCCGCTGTTGCTTCTTCAAGCCCCGAGCCGCCAGTGCCTTGTCCCATTCATCGAAAAAGTAGCGGCCTTCCAGGTAACGATCCTTGTTCTCGACAACATACCGCTGATGAAAACCGCATGGCGTAGTGAACGGCCAGGTGTGCATTTTCCCGATGTTGGCGCAGTGATAACCGCTTGCGTTAAGATTTTCGATCCAGGAATGCTCCCAAGGATCGGCGTTCTTGAGGACCCCGTTCGTGTGAGGGTAATAGCCGGTAAAGAGGCTGGCTCGGGACGGGGCGCAGCTGGGCGCGGTGACGTGGCAGTTCGTGAAGGTCACTCCCTCGTTCACCAGGCGATCCAGATTCGGAGTCTGAACGTGATCGAACCCCAACGCTTGGATCGTATCGAAGCGTTGCTGATCCGTAAGGATAAAGATGATGTTGGGGCGTGTTTCGGGCATCGGAGAGAGGATCTTTCAACAGCCCGTTGCAGATGACAAGGAGCCAATCGGGCGTTTACGGTAGATTTGGTGGCTAAGTCAGGGTTGCCAGAGGCTTGGAATTGACCGATGAGTTTTTCGTCGCATTTCACCCTTGATCCACTACCGAAAAGCTAGTTTCAGAGAACATGCTGAATCACATCGTTCAAACCTTCGAAGATCAGGGCTGGGCCTACCAGAAAGTGGCCGATGTGGATGTCATTGAGACCGGATTTGAAGCGCATCACG
Source organism: uncultured Verrucomicrobiales bacterium (assembly GCA_964351855.1). Classification (GTDB taxonomy): domain Bacteria; phylum Verrucomicrobiota; class Verrucomicrobiia; order Verrucomicrobiales; family DEV007; genus JBCDHN01. The sequence continues at coordinate 18,598 of CAYGQD010000027.1, read as the reverse complement.
GGAAGGTTCAGCTCCACATTCAGGGATTTGCTCCGCTTAACGCCGTTTCGGTGGTTTCTGAATCTGCAGTGCTGATGTCCAGCATCGGAGCGCGCGACAAGGCGGTCGAGTTGATTATGCGGGTCAACGAACTTCTGACGGTGGGGAACTTTGAGTATCGTTGGGACTCCGGCGTGACCATGTTTCGGGCCACCAACCTCTTTTCCGAGGGGTCCTTTGACGGAGCGATCCTCATCACCTTGGTGGAAGCTGCGATCGTGGAAATGGACCGAATGACCCCTTGCTTGAGCATCATCGCCAAAGCGTCTCCTTTGGAAATGGCGACCCTGGATGTCGAAGAACTGATGCAACGCGATGATCTGATTCCCAACCCGGGCGAAGCAGGATGAGTTGAATGAATGCAAACGATTGCGGACATCTTTGTGATACGCGGCGATGAGCGATTGGGACCGTTCACGCCCCACATCGCCCTCAAAATGGTCGAGGACGGGAGGCTTCATCGTGACGATATCTGCATTCGTGCGGGACAGCGGCAAACCCAAATGTTGAGGGACATTCTTGGGGCCGGGCAAGCGTTTGAAAGCGGAGTTTCAGACGTTTTCATGCCATCGACGGCACCGATACAACAGAATTCGCGGCCCAGTATCGATCGAAGTCAGATCGTTTATCGTGGACACCCCAGCGTGCTCAATTTTCCGTGGCTACTCGTGATTTGCGCCGGCTTGATCGTCACAGGTGTCCTGTTTTGGGCGACCCACGGCTTGGTTCTGTTGAGCGGACTCATTTTTACCCTTTTCACCTACATCTTCATTTCCATCCATCGGGCGATACGGCAATACACCGTTTCGCGGAAGCGAGTGGAGATTCTCTACGGGCTTTGGGTGAAGAGCTCTCACGAAGTACGGATCAACGATATCCGGACCATCAACGTGAAGACGAAGGGGCTGAAAGGACTGCTCGGCGTTGGCAACGTGGAATTTGCCTCGGCGGGTGGGGGAGGCGTGGAAGTGTCTTTTCGGGGAGTACGACGTCCCCACCGGCTCAAAGAGATGATTCGGGCGATCCAGGACGGGAAAATCTAGCCAGGACTAAACGCTCGGCTCCCAGCCGTCTCGGTAGTCTCTTCCCCAAAGCTTGAGCGCATCGGGATCCGTCGGTTTTCCGGTTTCCGGATCGATCTCCAAAACTTGGTTCGAACGAAGCGCGATATTGGCCCAGTGACACCAGCGGGTGCTCTTTTGCGCATCGCCAATCTCGGAGTTGAGAGGAACTCCCGCCCGGATGGAATCCGCCAAGTTCTGAAAGTGGTATTGATCGCCGCCTTGCCGGGGAGACTTGTCGATCTCTTTTCCCTGGAGATCGAAAAAGGTGATGCCGCTGCCATCACAACTCGCAAAACCACCTTCGCAGGCCCAACTCGCAAAGGGTTCCGTTTCGGGTTTGCGACGATGGCAACTGCTTTGCTCCCAACCCGCTCCGTAGGCACCAAAGTCGAAGGTCGCGTTTCCGGAGTCGGGCGTCTCTTGATCGTCGTCATGATGGTAGCGATTTCCGAGAAAGGAGACGCGCTGCGGCAGATCGGCCTGCAGGCCCCAGCGCACGACATCGAGACTGTGAACGCCGTTGTTGGCCATCTCTCCGCCACCGAAATGCCAATGCCAATGCCAGTTGTAGTGCACCAGGTTGTCTTTGTAGGGATACTCGGGGCAAGGGCCGAGCCAAAGGTCGTAGTTGAGATTTTCAGGGGGATCAATCAGCTGACCCTTCCCGATGTTGGGGCGTTGGTTGACGTAAAAGGAGCGGCCAAAGAGAGGTTTGCCGATCAAGCCGTCATGCAGTTTCTGAATTCCTTCGATCATCGACGGGTAGCTGCGTCGCTGATTGCCCATTTGCACCTTGCGATCATACTTCCGCGCCGCTTCGACCATCCACTCGCCCTCCTGGCCATTGTGGCTTCCCGGTTTTTCGACATAGACATGCTTTCCCGCTTTGCAGGCCAGAATCGTGGCTGGAGCATGCCAGTAATTCGGGGCCGCGATCGAGATGATATCAACTTGGGGATCCTCAAGGATCTTCCGGAAATCGGTGACGAATTTCGCGGGCTGCTCTTGGCCGCTGCTCTGAAGCACCCGAGCCGCTTCATCGTGACGTTTCGAATCCACGTCGCAGAGATAGGCGATTTCGACGCCCGGAACTTGCAGCCAGCCCTTGATGTGGCCCTTCCCTCGTCCGAGGCCCATGATTCCCACGATCAGCTTCTCAGAAGGCGCGTCTTGACCCCGAACCGAGCTCAGCGTGTTGAAGGTTGCGATGCCTGCCGCCGTTGCCGAAGTCGTGCGAGCGAAATTCCGTCTGGTAAGTGAGTTGAGAGGGGCCATGTGAGAAACACGGCAGCTACGCTCTCAACATTTCAACGGGCCTGCTAACGGATATTCGCGAAGAGGCTGTTGGCGGCTTGTTGAGCCACTGCCAGTTGCTTCCGGAAAAGCGCGGGATCGGCGATGTAGGTTTGATTGCCATACTCAGCTCGACCGAAATCGCTATCGACTGCGACAATGACGCCGGCCAGTTCCCAGCGTTTGGCGGATGGGTTGTAATGAAAGGCAGCGCCGCCGGAATCGCCCGGGGCTGCCTGGGCCTCATGTACCCCTTTTCCGAACTTCGCGGCAAAGCCGAAGCTGTGAAAGGTGTTCGTTGCCATCGGTGACGAGTAAATTTGCTCGATCGCGTTGGTTCCCCAGCGCAGACGATAGTCTTCGGTCCAGGTATACTCGTTGTTCGACGAGTTCCGTCCACCGGCTCCGGCTCCGAGCAGGAGAAGCCGAGTGCCGACCTTTGGAGGCATCGTGGTCAGTGGAATGGCCGGAAGCTTGGCAATCGAGTCGCCGATTTCAAATTCAACACGGAAGAGGCAGAGGTCGGCGGTCGATCCATCGGAGTTGCGGAAAAACTGGGTGGAATTTTTGGCGACGCGATAGCGGGATCCATCGGTCAACTGAAAGGTCCCGGGGCCGACATGGGCCGCTGTCAAAACGTAGCCACCTCCCAGGTAGACGCCCGTGGAACGGTCGATTTTCCCCACGTTCTTCCAGTAAGGAAAGGCCTCTTGTTTCCAAGCTCGCTTCACGAAGTTTTGGAGGGCTCCCTCACTGGTGCTGATGGCGCTCTGTCCGGGGGCTACTAAGGCTTGGGATTGGAAAGGTCCCGCAAGCAATGCAACTGCCAGAAACAAGGAGAAAAGAGCGGTGTAGGAGATTCTACGTTTCATCAGAGAGTGGTGAGGACTTCGACGGAGGGATATTCTTTCTATTCGGAATCAGAACTGAGTTGAATTTACGGAAATTATTATAATTATCAAGAAGTTTCTCTATTTTGTTGATCAGCTTTGCAAATTTCCCATCAATTGATAAGAAAAATCGCAAGTGGAGATTAGATGCATGGATGGTCTCGGTTTGCGGATTGTTTTCACAATTGTGAATTTCAGCGATTGGAGGAATCCAGCTCCTGAATTGGAGGCGCGCTCGAAAACGCTGAACCCCGATCTTGCGTTTCGACAGGAAATGGAGACTATCTAGCCCGTCCCCTGACGGACTCAACTGATGGCTCGAACTTCCCTACCACCAAGGCCCCGACCCCAATATGCACCGCAGACGATCGCGATTGTGGCCAGTCTCTATAATCGCAAACTGGTCGATGCACTGGTTGATTCTTCGCATGAAGAGCTGAAGGCCATCTTACCGGGTGAGAAGTTTCCCATTTTTCGCGTTCCCGGGGCATTTGAGATTCCTGTCACCGTGGAAAACCTTTGTCGGCGAGGGTCGTTTAGTGCGATCATTGCTCTCGGAGTGATCATTCGAGGGGAAACCGCCCACGCAGACTTGGTGGCGACCTCCATTACAGATGGGTTACAGAATATCGCGATCGAACATGCGATTCCCGTGATCCACGAAGTTCTGTTGGTGGATACCGAGCGACATGCCCTGGAGCGCTGCATGGGTACGGAGATGAATCGTGGGATCGAAGCCGCCAGAGCTGCTGCCGGGATGGCCGACTTATTTGGCCAAATTGCGAATGCTTATCCTGGAGCCCACGCATGAGTAGTAAGCGACGAAAAGGACGTGAAGCGGCTCTCCAATTGTTGTTCGCCAGCGACATCGAAGGCGAGCTGAGTGATGGACAGAACCGCGAAAATTTTTGGGAACTTTGTCGGATCAAACCAGCCGGGCGGGAGTTTGCCGAAGAATTGGTCGATGGTGTGTTGGCAAGGCTAGTCGATATCGATGATGTGTTGCAACGCGCGGTTGAGAACTACGAACTCCCTCGGTTAGCGGCGGTCGATCGCAATTTGCTGCGCCTGGCAACTTACGAAATCCTCTACGTGGATTCGGTCCCGGCTCCGGTTGCGATCAACGAGGCAATTGAGATTGCCAAGGATTTTGGGTCGCCTGAGTCCAGTGGGTTTGTGAATGGAATTCTGGATCGCGTTCGCAAAGAGGCGACGCCTGTTGTGTAAGGAAATGGGACTCTTTGATTCCATCCTCAAACGCTTCGGCAACAAGGAGATCGATTGGGACGATCTGGAAGCCATGCTGATTGGTGCTGATCTGGGCGCGCCCCTTGCCGTTCAAATCATCGATGTGCTACAGGATTTGGGCCGCACCCTGAAAACGGAGGATGTTTTGGAGAAGACGCGCGAGGCGATCGTTGAGATTCTTCCGGAATCCGCGCCGAAGCTCGTTCCGCTGGAATCCGGAAAACCCCGAGTCATTTTGGTGGCTGGGGTTAATGGAACCGGGAAGACCACGTCGACTGGAAAACTGGGCCAATATCTCAAGTCTCAGGGTCGCAGTGTCATGTTTGCAGCCGCCGATACCTTCCGCGCAGCGGCAATCGAGCAGTTGGCAGCTTGGGCGGAGCGGACAGAGATTCCCATCATCAAAACTCAATATCAAGGTGACCCCAGTGCCGTGTGTTTTGATGCCTACCAGGCAGCGGAGAAGCGTGGCATCCAGTTTTTGCTCGCTGACACGGCTGGACGCTTACACACTCGGAGCAACTTGATGGAGGAACTCAAAAAGGTCCGGCGGACACTTGGAAAGCGAGATACTGAGGCCCCTCATGATCGACTACTGGTAGTTGATGCAACCACGGGATCGAATGCTCTGGCGCAAGCCAAGGAATTTCACGCGGCGCTTGATCTGACGGGCGTTATCATTACGAAACTCGATGGCTCGGGTAAAGGTGGTATGGCGGTGGCGATTCAACAGCAACTGGGCATCCCCACCTGCTTTGTCGGTACGGGTGAAGGTGCTGCGGATTTGCACCCGTTTGAGCGCAACGCGTTCGTGGAAGATATGGTTTAGAAAGCCCGACCGATCCGGCGATTTTCCAGTTTCATTTTTTTCCGATTTTTGGCAAATTGATGGGATGCGTCTTCAAAAACACTCGGGTCGCCGGAAATTCCTCCAAACTGCTTCCGGCTTTGCTATTCCCACGGTGATTCCCGGTTCGGCCCTGGGGTTGGGAAATCGCCCCGCACCCAGTCAACGGGTGAATATGGCGTTTATTGGGCTTGGTGGGCGAGGAATTGGGGTGATGGAAGCATTCCTAAAGCATGCCGATGTCCAGGGTGTGGCTGTCTGCGATGTTCATGATCGGCACTACCGGGATCAAGCCTGGGGAGTCGGTCGGGAGTTTGGGCGTCTGGTCGGGAAACAAGTTGTCGATCAGACGTATGGAAACCAAGACTGCGCGGCTTACACGGACTTTCGTGAGTTGCTGGCAAGTGATGACCTCGATGCGGTGCTAGTTGCAACTCCCGATCACTGGCACGCGGTAATGACTCTGGCCGCCTTACGCAGTGGGCGAGATGTCTATTGTGAAAAGCCGGTTACTCACCTTTTTGCGGAGGGACAAGCGGTCTATCGGGAAGCCGCAATCCAAAACGCGGTGTTTCAGGTGGGGTCTCAGCAACGTTCCGAGCCAGAATTCCGTCGGGCCGTCGAAGTGGTTCGCAATGGACACTTGGGAGCGATCGAGCGAGTCGAAGTCGGTTTGCCGCCTTGTCATTCCACACCGCAGGGCGACCCCACCGTGACCGCGCCTCCCATTGGGCTGGACTACGACTTGTGGTGTGGGCCGAGTCCCCAATTGCCCTACATGCGGGCTAGGCACCACCGTTCTTGGCGCTATCATTCCAGCTATGGTGGTGGGACACTGATGGACTGGATCGGGCACCATAACGACATCGCCCACTGGGGGTTGGGGGTACAAAAGAGTGGCCCGATTCGAGTTGAGGCAAGGGGTTGGACCTGGCCGAAAACCGAGATCTACGATACTGCCGTCGATTTTGAGATCACCTGTGAATATGCGAAAGGTGCTCAATCGACCATTTCTTCAAAGCATCCACTTGGTGTGAAGTGGATTGGGGAAAATGGTTGGGTTTGGGTAACTCGGGGGGAGTTGGAGGCGTCGGATCCGGCGTGGATTCGTGACGATTTTCAACGCGGCAAGTGGAGGTCGTACCGATCCCTCGGTCACCAGCGCAATTTCATCGACTGCGTCAAACGTCGTCGTAGAACGGCTTCTCCTGCCGAGGCCGGACACCGATCGATCACACCAGGTCACCTCGGATTAGTCTCCGCCAGTCTCGGTCGAGCTCTTCGATGGGACCCTAACAAAGAAACCATCCTGGACGACTCCGAAGCACAGGCTAAATTGATGGAATGCTCCTATCGAGAACCGTGGGTGCTGTAAGAATACGACCATGATTGCTGAACGAGAGCCAACGCCCTTTCAACATCGCGTTTACCAAACGCTCCAAGAAGTGCCAAAGGGCAAGGTAACCACCTATAAACTTTTGGGGGAAGCGGTTGGATGCAAATCCAGTCGAGCGATCGGACAGGCAATGCGTCGAAATCCCTTTGTTCCCGAAGTTCCCTGTCATCGGGTTATTCGTACGGATCTCTCGATCGGCGGCTATGCAGGTGAAGCCGACGGCGAAGAACTGAGCCGGAAACTCAAACTACTGGCGGAAGAAGGCGTTCATTTCGACTCCCAAGGAAGACTGATCGATCCGCACTGCCTTTTTGATTTCACTTAGGAACAGCGCAAATTTCATCGGAGGTGATTCCCGTGCCGTTTCTTAACGAAAAGAGAGCCCCAACCGAAGTCAGGGCTCTCTCGTTACACACAACTTAACAAAATCAAAAACCGATAGGCCAAGCTGAGGATGGCCTACAGTGAAGAGACGGTTTTCCGGTTCGAGCTTGCGTGAAAGCTGGCCGATTAATTGGCTGCTGCCTCAGCAGGAGGGGGTGGAGGGGGCGCTTTGACGGTGAGGCTGCCTCGAGCTGTTTCTCCGGTTCCGGGAATGAAACAAAGCAAAGGGTAGGAGCCTGGCACTGTCGGAGCCAGAAACTGCAATTGGTTAGAGTGCCCATTCGCGATCAGAGAAGTGGCCTGAAGAACTGGCGATGCGCTCCGCAAACTCTCACAGGTGAATCCTTTCGATTGAAGAAGTTGCTCGATCTCTTCTTCGGACTCAGGTTCCAAAACCAAGAAATACAAAGCGGACGTTCCGCTGTTTTTGAAGGTCAGTTCCACGGGGGTTCGCGGGTCTACCGTGAAAAAAGCCGGATGAAAGGAAGGGCTATCAGCCGCCTTCGCTTCCAGATTGACCATGGTGATCTTCAGTTCCGAAGGCGCGCCGCCGATTCGAGATAGGGCTCGCATGGCAGCAAAACGGTCGCTCATTTTGGCGGCGTATTTCCCCACCGTCACGAGTGAAGATTTGAAATCATCTCCCAGTTTTCTTGCCACGACACTGGCTGCCGCGATGCGTTCCGGAGCGAGTTGAACATCGACTTCGATGGGTTGAGAAGAAGCGGGGCGACTGGTTTGATAAACGATCTCCCCGCGCTCATCACGAAGCTGGAAGTGCAGAATGGTACTGTGAAAGGGAGTGAGGGAGGGATGGAGAACGAGTTTTCCGATCTCCGTCATCGCTTCTAAATCCACTTCCCACCAGAGATCTTGCTCCGATGACGCGCCAATTGCGACACCCATGACCGGTTTTTCTTCGGGGATACCTAAGTTGACGGGTTCTTCCTGTTCGATCTTTGTGATTCCATTGGTTCCCGCTGCGGCCGTCTGTTCCCACCAGTTCACGGCACCAACTCCAGAGATTTGCCTCGTTGGCTTCCCCTTGGCTAGATTGGCCCCTTTGGAGATGACTTCAAGTTCGGTGAAGCGGAACTCGTGCGACTGGGGTGAGAGGATCCTGACGTAGCGTGCCGCTCGGGTAGCTGGAGGATTGAGGACGGCTAGTTCATCCCGGACTAAGTTCTTGATCCGGTATTGGACAGAGCTCTGATCGGCCACCGTGGCGGAGGCCAGGAGCATCTCGGTGATTGGAAAATCACCACGTTCATTGAGCATCTCGACCAGTCGATCTTCGGACCGGCTGGTACAGGCTCCCAGGACCAGCGCGGCGTAGGCCGTTTGTCTGGCTTTTTCGTTGGAGGATTGGGTTGCGATCTGGAGCAAGGTTTCGCGAGCAAAATGGAGTTCCCATAAATCCGCTTTGGTGAGTAACGTTTGGATATTCTCCAAGACTTGGTCAGGCGTTTCAGGATCGGACATCCGGCTGATGAAGTATTCCGAGAGGCTTTGACTTTGTCTTCTCGCCAGAACGATGGCGGCGCGGTGCAGGCCTACCTGATGTTCCTTCTCATAGATTTTCCGCTCCAGCAGGACACTGGCCGTATGGTGGGTCATTTCTCCGGATACCAGGTCAGCATTCGAGGTCGCGATGGCGCGAGCCCGAAGGCTCGGAGGAGGTCCGGAAGAGGACCCGAGCCTCTCCCGCGTTGATTCGTAAACCCGTTTCAAGAATTCATCCATTGGCCAGTGACGGGCCAGAGTTACCACATCGCCGGCCTGCGGAGTCCCAATTTGGTTCGCTGCCAGCATGCTGGCAAAGCGCACTCTGGGGTCTTCATCTTCCATTAGCCGAGCCAGCAATTCGAGTTCATTGTCGATGGATTCGTGCCAATCTCCTAAGACTCGGGCGGTGGTTGCTCTCGCCATCGCATCCGGGGACTCGGTTATCGCCTCGAGAAGGCTACCATTCACCTTTCCATAGGCTTGGTGAAGCCTGAGGAATTCAGTCAAGAGCTGGGCTCGATGGGGGTCAGAAAGCTCGATGGTCTGAATCCACAGATTGCCAATGGGAAGTACGGCATCCGGATTCCGTTGCCACAATTCCCGACGAACCTGCTGCCGAGTGCCAGGTTCTTCGGCGCGCAGTTGTTCGAGCAAAACCTCTACGGGTTCACTGCGGACGGCGCGGCGCCAAAATTCGCGCTTTCCTTGGGCGGCGATTCGCCAGACTCGACCAGTCAGGGTGAGATTGGCGTCGCCTTCGGCGGCTTGGCCCGAATCGAGTAGGTAGAGCGCTCCGTCTGGTCCGATTTCAACCGCTCGGGGCTGAAACTGAGGGTTGCGTGAAGAAAGAAACGGAGTCGAACGTGGTCGTGTTTTCAGTGCGGTTTCCTGATGGACGAAGTCACACCAATGAACCTCCGGAAACGCCCCGATCTGGCTCGAAATCAACGAATTTCGCATGGCTTTGGGGAAATGCCGACTCGCGAGCAGTTCGATTCCAGAAATTGGCTGAGAGTTCGGTTCTGGTAAGATGCCATCCGGTTCCCGCACGCCCGGGCTGAGTGCTTGACTGAAGGAGATCGTATTTCCCGTGGATGCGTCGGCGAGTAAGCCACGGCCCCAGCTATCGAAAACTTGGCCATGACAGCTCTCGAACGGAAGACCCGAAACGCGTTGAAGTCGATCTCCGCTTGGTGAGAATCGAAACAAAGAACTTCCGGTGAAGGTTTCCGGTCCCCAGGGAGATTCAATTCTGGAGACGAGGTCGCTCCCTTGGCTAAACCAGAGCGAACCATCTGGCCCCCATTCGAATGCCGCTAAACCATGTTTTAAGTTTCCGGTTCCAAATCCGGTGAGGATGAGTTGACGTTGATCGGCCACCCCATTGTGATCACGATCTCGAAAATGAACGATGCTCGATCGTTCCGCGACATAGGCACCGTCTCGTGAGAGTCCAAATCCCGTCGGATAGGCAAGGCCACGGGCAAAGATGGTGTGCTTGTCCGCCCTATGATCAAAATCCTGATCCTCCAGGATCATGAGATAGTCATCCGGGAGAGCCCCCGGAGTCGGTGTCGGAGGACTGGGGGAACAAAGGATCCAGAGGCGCCCCTGCCCATCGAAATGCATCGCTGTGGGATTGGCGAAGGGAGCAAGTTTCTCGGATGCCCAAAGTCGGATTTCAAATCCGGGAGCGAGCTCAAATCCCTGAAGAACTTCTTCCGGACGAAATGTCTCTGACTGTGGGGGAGGGGTCTTGGCTCCGGCGACGGGGCCCGGAGGAAGCAGATAGGTTGAAGACGTTCCCGGTTCCATCGCCCAAACCGAAAGAATCCCCGGTTTCTCGATGTGCCAAATGGTCTTCTCGGCCAGATCGATCATCCGTTCCATTTGGTCCAAACGCTCGGCGACAACGGCGGATTGGCTGTCCCGGAGGAGCTGGCCATTGACCGGGCGCCATCGATTCAGCCAATGAAGGTTCTTCTTGTTCACCAAGCGTCGAACGGCTTCCGCGCCCCAAAAATCGGCTTCGGGAGATTCTTCGATCAGTTCCAGCTTTTCGGCGAGAATCTTACTGAGAACCCAGTGCCCGAACGCGTTCAAGTGGATGCCGTTGTCGGTGAAAGCACGACGCGCATTGGTGCTGCGAGCTTCCAGGGCGGTAAAAACGTCGAGGAAACGAATCCCTTGTTCCAAACAAACTTCCCGCATGACGTCGCGGTAGAGTCGCAAATTGGCGTTTATCGAGAGATCGCCGGGGTGTTCCGGCCGCGTTTGACGGTAGGGGACGGGGGACACCATCACAAGCTGCGGCGGAGATTCTCCATTGTATCGTTGCGTGAGCCTTGCCTCGATAAACGCGGCCAAATCGCTTCGAAACTTTTCGATGCCTGCTGATCCCGCGAAGGATTCGTTGAAACCAAAAAAGGCGAAAATCACATCCGCACCGACCCGGGTGAGATGGGTATCGAGATCTCCGAAGCCGGGATCACGAGTCATGTCGCTGATCTGATCTCCCGAGAAACCCATGTTTCGCACGACCAGCCGCTCCTCTGGAAATGCGCAATGAAGGGCGGCTTCGAAATAGCCGTGAGTCGCCATTTGCTCCGCCAGAGTGTTCCCCAAGATGACAATTCGGGAGTCCGGTTTGATATCGAGCCTGGATTGACTGGCTGTTCCGGAATCCAAAAACAGCGCCGATGCTGCAAAAACGGAAAACAAACGCAAAATATGGCGCGGCGAAAATCTCATCGGCGGAGTTCCGCAGAGTGTAACCAAAAGCCTGCCGCTTCGCACTCCGAATTTTGGATTGCTTCGGGCGAGGAGAAAAGCAGCCTACACGAAGGGAGAGGAGCGGTCCGACAGCGGCAAGTAGACCCGGTTGCGGGAAATCCCGGCCCGGAAAACGGCGGTGATCATTTCCAGAGATTTCATTGCCCGATAGCCGGAGCAAATCGGGTCACGGCGCTCAAATCGAATTGCTCGGAGCCAGTCGTCAACCAATCGACGATTGCCATAGTCCATCCAAAAGGAGTCAGGTCGGTCCGGCGCCTCCTCTACGGGTGAGGAAAAAAGCTCGACGTAGGGATAGGTGTAATTTTCAATTTTGGCGGCGGTGACCCAGAAAACCTTAACCGGATGTCCGGCAAAAACTCGAACTTTGGCTTTGGTCCCGATCAATTCCAGTCCCCATGGCCCTTGAACGTTGCTGCCTTCCGCCCGGCTCTGGAACGTCAGATCGGCCCCATTGCTCATCATAAAATAGGCGTAAATGCTGTCTCCGGCGATCTTCCCCAAGTCCTCTTTGATGGCTGTTTTTCCTGATTCACGGGTAATCTCCTGCCCCTTTTCCTGCACACGGGCCGTGCACCAGATGGCGTCACCACAAAAGTAGCGTGCCAGGTCGAAAAGATGGGTTCCCAGAACGACCATGTCTTCGCCACCTGCCCTCGCATCCTGTTTTCCGATCACTCGCACTTCGAGAAGATCTCCCAATTCGCCTTGATCTAGCGAAGCTTTTAGTTGGGTGATTTTGGGGTCCAAGAGCATCTGGTGAGCGACGGCAATTTTCAGCTTTCGTGCTTTGGCTTCTTTGAGGAGTTCATCCGCTTCCGCCAAGGTCTGGGTAAACGGCTTCTCCATAAATAGGTGGGCTCCGGCCTGTAACGCGGCCATTCCCATGGCATGATGCTGATCGGTCCAACGAGGAGCAATACTAACTAAATTTGGTTTCTCCTTTTCCAGCATCTCGCGGTAGTCCGCATAGGCAGTGTCCGCACCGCTAGCCTTCCTGGCAGATTCATGCTTCGAGGGATCGGAATCCGCGACCGCGACAACATCGACATTCGGCAAATTCTGGAAGATGACATCAAGCCGGTGACCGTAGTCTCCACGCCCAGATGCGCCAATGACCGCTGCCCGGTAGGATGGCTGATCCTGGGCCAGAAGAGCTTCTCTCCCAGAATAAGAAAGGGTCGCTGCTCCGAAGAGCAGCGACCGCTGAGTAAACTGACGGCGTTCCACCGACTATTTCTTAAGTTTCATCACAAAGCTTCCGATGATGAGGAGAACAAGAGCCCCCCCCGTCGCGATCAGAACTTGCATGAGAGTTGAGGCACCGCCGATCTGGAAGTGACTGGCGAGCCAGCCACCCAAGAAGGCCCCGGCCACACCCAAGAGAATGGTGAAAATGAGGTTCATTTTCTGGCGGCCAGGCATGAGGAAGCGAGCTAAAGCGCCGGCGATCAAACCGACGACGACCCACCAGATGAATTCTCCAAAAGTTAGTGCTAGAAACATGGTATTAATTTGAGTTGGTTAATGGTTAGTTTGACTAAAATTATTCTGTCAACTGAGTCAAGGTGAGAAATGCAATCTTTTTGGGGATTGTGTCAGGCTCACTGTTGAGCCCTGACTTCACTTTTGACGCAACTGCGCCGTATCTACCACTATAAAATTTGCCCTTCGTTCGAACGCTGCCGTGCCAATATCAGCAGAGCGCATGTTCCAAAACTTCGTCCACCGTCTCAACTGGCACGATCTCGAGCTTCTCTTTCACTTCATCAGGGAGTTCCGGAATATCTTTCTCGTTCAGCTTCGGAATCAGGACTTTGCGAATGCCTGCATTGAGAGCGGCGATCGTTTTTTCCTTCAATCCCCCGATCGGTAAGACCAAGCCGCGCAGCGTGATTTCACCCGTCATGGCGACATCGTGGCGGACGGCGCGATTCGAGTAGAGCGAGGCGAGGGCGGTGAACATCGTGACTCCGGCGGATGGCCCGTCTTTGGGCACTGCGCCAGCCGGGACGTGGATGTGAACGTCGTAGTTCTCAAAGTCGGCCGGTTTGATCCGGAGCTCTTTGGCCCGGGAGCGAACCAGGCTTTGCGCCGCTTGAACAGACTCTTTCATGACGTCGCCGAGCTGGCCGGTTAGCTTGACGTTGCCACTTCCCGGGTAGCGAATGGCTTCAATCACGAGGACATCGCCACCCACCTGGGTGTAGGCCAAGCCGGTTACGACGCCGGGCATGCTCGTCAGGAGCTTGGACTCGCGCACAAATTTGGCCGGACCGAGGATAAAGCGCACCGCTTCGAGGTCGATGGAGGCTTCGGTAATCTCTTCTTTGGCAACGCGCGCCGCGATCGATCGACAAATAGAGCCGAGTTCGCGCTCCAGGTTTCTCACGCCGGATTCGCGGGTGTAATCGGAAATCACGGCTCGAACCGCCTCTTCCTCGAAGTAGCATTGTCCCTCAGCGAGCCCGTTTTCCTGGATTTGGCGGGGAATCAAATAGCGCGTCGCGATGTTCAGCTTCTCCATTTCGGTGTAGCCGGGAAGTTCGATCGTCTCCATTCGGTCCAGCAAGGGAGGCGGGATCGTTGACAGCGTATTGGCCGTTGCGATGAACATCACCTGAGACAAATCGAAAGGAACGTCCAGGTAGCGGTCTGAGAATTCGTGATTCTGGCGCGGATCGAGCACTTCCAGGAGCGCGCTGGCCGGATCGCCCCGAAAATCGGCCCCCAGCTTATCCACCTCATCTAACATCATTACCGGATTTCGGGTTCCAACACGCCTTAGCTCTTGGATGATCCGACCTGGCATCGAGCCGATATAGGTCCGGCGATGCCCGCGAATCTCCGATTCATCGCGGATTCCACCGAGAGCCATGCGGGCGAATTCTCGACCCAGGGCACCGGAAATTGATTCGCCCAAGCTCGTTTTTCCAACGCCGGGAGGTCCGACGAGACAGAGGATGGGTCCATGTCCTTCCGGATTCAATTTCCGCACGGCCAGAAACTCAATGATCCGCTTTTTGACCCGGGTGAGGCCGTAATGATCGCGATCGAGCGTTTCCTGCGCGGCGTTGAGATCGAGATTGTCAGGGCTGAGCTTGTTCCAGGGAAGTTCGGCCAGCGTCTCCAGGTAATTGAGGATCACGGAATGATCCGGACTCTGAGGTGGAATGATCTCCAGCCGTTTGAGTTCCCGATCCGCCTGCTCGCGGGCCTCTTCCGGAAGTCCCGCTTCATCGAGTCGTTGTCGCAGATCCTCGACCTCTTCTTCCGTCCCGTCTTCTTCACCCAGTTCTTTCTGAATCGCCCGGAGCTGCTCACGCAGGTAGGCGCGTTTTTGGGATTCGCTGAATTTGGATTCCACGTCCGAGCGCAATTTCTGCTGGATTTCGGCAATCCGAAGCTGGTTGTCGATCTGCTTCTGCAGGGTCTCGGCGCGCGTTTGAAGATTCGTTTCTTCGAGGAGCGCTTGGCTCTTGTCCAAGTCCAAACTCAGGTTCCCCGCCAGAAAATCCGTGAGGATGGAGGGATCATCCATATCCGAAAGCATGGAGAGCGCTTCCGGGGGGACGTTGGGATTGAATTCGAGGAGTTTGATCGCTGAATCTCGCAGATTGCGGATCGTGGCGGTCCAGTATTCGTCAGGCTCATCTGGGGCCGTTTGCTGGACTCGGGCGACTTCTGCTTTGAGGAAGGGCGTGGTTTGCGTGGTTCGAATCAAACGAACGCGTTCCAACCCTTGGGAGATGACAACCGCCGCTTTTTGGTCCGGGCGAACCAGGCGGAGAACGCGGGCGAGGCACGCCATACCGTTCAAATCCTCAAAGTCGACATCGTCTTTCTCGGCATCCTTTTGCAGAACAACAGCGACCAAATCACTGTGGGGAAGACTTTGCTCCAGCATCTGGAGACTCGTCTCTCGGCCCACGCTGAGGGGCGAAATGGTCCCGGGGAACAACACGGAATTTCGCAGCGGTAGAATCGGGATCTCGCTCGGCAAATCCGGTAATTCACTGCTCACGGCCAACTCTTCCGTCTCGTTCGGGGGCGGTTCAGTGGGATCGGGATTCGACCCGCTCTGGGATTCCAAATTTTCGGCGTCCATAAATCGTTTAGCTCATTTTGATGGGTAGACTGATCCACAGGTATCCCCCGTCTTTTCTCGCGGTTACGCCCTCCGGATCGACCGGCAGCGGCAGGTGGATCTCCCGTGCGAAGGGCCCATTCTCAATCTCCAGGGCCAGTGTCTGGCAGCATTTGGTTTCGGAGTCCTCCGTGTCGGGGCGAGGCATCGCGCGGAAGCCGTGGATGCTGACTTTGTGGGAGAGGACTTTCAGGTCAATCGCTTCTCGATTCACTCCCGCCAAATCGACGCAGATCTCGAAATGATCGTTGTAGCGATAGGCATTGATGGCTGGAGTCCAGGCCGGGTCCGGAGCCAGGTAGTGGGAAAACTGGAGCTTTTCGATGCCCCGGGCAACTTCGTGGGTCTGGGCAAAGACTCTGGTGTAGTGGATCTTTTTGGCCATCGGAGGATTAGGGAAGGTTCGGAGACGATTGAGTGGGCTCGCTGGGCCCCATGGAGGCTCCCAGGGCCCGGATTCCGTCCAGAATTTTAGCAACAGCTTCCACTGATTCTTCGACGGGCTCATGGCGTTCCGCCTTAACCGGGGCGGCACAACCCGTGAGGAGGGTCAGCGCGGAAAGGATTGCCAAAACTGCGACTTGGGAGGATTTCATTCCTAAGAAGAATGCGGGTGAACGGGGTAGTTTGTCAACGTTCACGACAGCGGGACGATCGGACGACTTCGGGGAATCCAACGCTTGTTTTTCTTTCCATGCTGGTGAATCGCCATTCTCAATCTAGCATAGGCTCTCCCGCAGCCTGCATTTTCCGGTTCGTTTAGTCCCATGCCCAGTCCTCCCCGAATTGCCGTTCTCAATGTCGTCGGTCTCACCAGCCGCTTCTTCGGCCCTCGTTTGCCGCAAATCACGGCGTTTCGCGATCGAACCACAACCAACTGGACCCATGTGGAACCGATGCTGCCGGGAGTTACCTCATCGGTTCAAGCCACCTATCTCACCGGGAAAACGCCTGCTGAGCACGGCATCGTTGCGAACGGGTGGTATGATCGGGAGCGCGATGAGCACCTGTTCTGGAAGCAGTCAGACCGATTGGTTGCTGGCGAAAAGATTTGGGAAACGGTTCGCAAGAGTCGCCCGGACTTCACCTGTTCCCGGCTTTTCTGGTGGAATAACATGTATTCCTCCGTCGATATTTCGATCACTCCACGGCCGATCTATTGCGCCGACGGAAAGAAGGTCTTCGATATCACTTCGCACCCGCTTTCGATTCGGGACGCGATCAAAGCCGATCTCGGCGATTTCCCGTTTCCCCAATTTTGGGGGCCAGGTTCAGGGATTGGTTCGAGCGAATGGATCGCAGAGTCCGCCAAGTGGGTGGAAACGCATCATCAGCCCGACCTCAATTTGGTCTATCTTCCGCATTTGGACTACAACCTGCAGAAGTGGGGACCCAACGATCCTCGGATCGACCAGGATCTTGCGGACATCGATCGAGTGGTGGGAAACTTGATTGCCTTTTTCGACCAACAGGGCGTTGAGACCGTTCTCTTGTCGGAATACGGGCTGACCGAGGTCGAACAACCGGTTCACCTCAATCGCTTGTTTCGGAAGCGAGGTTGGTTGGCGGTCAAGGACGAGCTGGGCCGGGAGATTCTGGAAGAAGGTGACTGTCAGGCGCTCGCCATCGCCGATCATCAGATTGCTCACGTTTATGTCCGCGATCCCAAGATTCAGGGCGAAGTCCGGCAGCTCTTGGAATCAACCGCCGGGGTGGAGCGGGTTTTGGATCGGAACGCTCAGGCGGAGTTGGGGCTCGATCACCCGCGAAGCGGAGATTTCTTGGTGGTGGCGGATGAATTGAGTTGGTTCACCTACTATTTCTGGGAAGACGATGGCAAAGCGCCCGATTACGCGCGGACCGTCGATATCCATCGCAAACCGGGCTACGACCCGGTTGAACTGTTCATCGATCCCGCCGTCACGGCTCCCAAACTCAAGGTCGTGGGCAAGCTCATCCGGAAAAAGCTGGGATTCCGCATTCTCATGGACCTGATTCCCTTGGATGCCAGCTTGGTTCGGGGCTCACACGGTCGCGTTCCTGAGGATCAGGCGGATTGGCCGGTTTTAGTCGGAAATTTTCCGGATTTGGTTCCGGCGGAGCCGATCGCGCCCACTCACGTTTTTCATCAGCTTTTGAAAGTGCTGACGTGAGCGAGATGGCCGTGGTATAAACCAAATCCAGATGCCTGCCAATCCCGATTCCGATTCGCCCCCGACCGAGCGCCGCCCTCGTTCGGTGACGTTTCGGACCAGCTTACTGAGCAATCTGATTCTTCTGATTCTGGCTTTGGCCATGGCGATTCTGGCGGTGTTTTCCCTGGGGGCAAGCCGAGCTGTTCGCACGCTTTGTCAGGATTTGGTCGATAGTGGAACGGATCGGGTGGAGACGGATCTTCAGCGGATCTTCGCTCCGGTTCCCCTGGTGCTGCACATTTTTCGGGATTGGTCAGCTGCGGGCATTCTCGAAACGGACGATCCGGAAGAACTCAACCGACTGTTCGCTCCCGTCTTGAGTTCGTTGCCCCAGTTGGTGGGGTTCTCGATTGGCTTTTCCGACGGAAGTGGATACTTGATTTCGCGAAGTCCGGAAGGGTTTCGCAATCAACTGGTGACTCCGGAGACCTCCGGAAAGACGTCTCGCTGGATTTCCTGGGAATCGTTGGATGGGCCGCGTGAAGAATCCATTTTGACGGATGCATATGATCCGAGAACGCGACCCTGGTATCAAATCGTCGCGGATGAAAGTGCCGGGGGCGGCGAAGTTCGATGGACCGAGCCCTATTCCTTTTTCTCGACCGGCGAGCCGGGAATCACGGCTTCGATTCGCCTTCACGATGCCAAAGGACGACTTGCGGTGATTTCCGTGGATCTCCTTCTCGATGACGTTTCCCGCCTCAGTGAGCGACTCGAAATCAGCCCGAACGGCTTTGTCGTTGTCACGACGAGTGACGTTCGAACCATCGCCCTGCCGCGACACCCGGATCTCGCT
>CAYGQD010000026.1:0-50574 GCA_964351855.1 uncultured Verrucomicrobiales bacterium | reverse complement strand
GCAGGGATGTTTGAGACGGTGCACGAAACGGCTTCGGCAACTTCTTCGACCACGAGTGACTTCCTCCCCTTGCTCCCTGTCTATCTCCCTGAGTTTACGGTTTTTGGTCTAGGGATCGTGGCGTCTGTGATCGGGTGACGGAACCGGTCACAGGCGCTGCACTCTCCCACATTTCTCCGTGGGATTTCGGTCAGGACGTGCTATGGAAAAGACCCATGAGCATTGAACGCTTCCAAGAAATGGACGAAGTCCTCCTCATGGGACCGGGACCGTCCTCGGTGCCGCCCGAAGTTTACGAAGCGTTAGGCTCGCGGACGCTCGGCCATCTGGACCCGCAATTCATCGACCTGATGGATGACATCAAATCGATGCTGGGGGTGCTTTTCAAAGCCGATGGTGGGCTGCAATTGCCAATGTCCGGAACGGGTTCAGCCGGGATGGAAGCGACCTTAGTGAACTTGATCGAGCCCGGGGATCGGGTGCTGATTTTGAAGAACGGCGTGTTTGGGAATCGGATGGAAGACGTGGCGGGCCGGTTGCGGGCGGAGGTGGAAACGCTCGACTACGAATGGGGAACGCCGGTGGTGGTTCAGGATTTGCGGGACAAGCTGGCGGCTTCGCCGGATTACAAGATCGTCGCGGTAGTTCATGCGGAAACTTCGACGGGGGTTGCGAATCCGGTCGAAGAAATCGCCGAGGTGATGCGGCTGAATCCCGCGTTATTCCTGGTCGATTGCGTGACCAGCCTGGGTGGGATGAACGTGGATTTGGACGGGTGGGGCGTGGACGCGGCCTACAGCGGCACCCAAAAATGCCTTTCCTGCCCGCCGGGATTGTCTCCCGTCCACTTTTCCGAGCGCGCCATCGATGTGATTCGCGCCCGGAAGTCGAAAGTGCCGAACTGGTATCTGGATGTGACCATGCTGCTCAATTATTGGTCGGGCGAGAAGCGGGTCTATCATCACACCGCGCCGATCAACATGCTCTACGGCCTTTACGCCGCGCTGGAACTGCTCTTGGAAGAAGGCTTGGAAAACTCCTACCAGCGTCACCGCGCAGCGCATCGCCAGCTCGTGATCGGGCTGGAAGCGATCGGGTTGTCGTTGTTGGTTGATGAAAGCTGTCGGCTGCCAATGCTGAACGCGGTAAAGGTGCCGGATGGCGTCGATGAAGCGGCGGTGCGGAAGCGCTTGCGCGAAGAGTTTCGGATCGAAATCGGGGCTGGCCTCGGGCCATTAGCCGGAAAAATCTGGCGGATCGGATTGATGGGACACACCGCGAATCCGGAGAATGTGGATCTGGTGCTGGAGGCGTTGGAACGGTGTTTGGGGGAATGACTGACGCTACCGGCTCAGTTCTCCGGTCGTAAAATCGAACTTGAGAGCGTTCAATCGCTTCAAAAGGTCGGGATCACGCTCGAACAACATGCGGACCGCTTCGATCCGCCGGTTTAAGACTTGGCGATCTCCGGGTGGGGCTTGGAACCAGGATGTTTGTTTGGAGAGCAGGCGGCCGTAGATGGCTTCGGCCCCGGGTTGTCCCTTGCGGGATTCCAGGCTGAGGAAGGCGCGAACCGGAGAGGGCTGGCGCAGCAGACTGACGACGCGTTTGCGATACTCGCCGCCATCGTTCCAATGGAGAATAACCGCCGCGATGGCGGCGTCCGCCGCAGTGACGCGCTTGGGAACGCCCTCCAACTTCATCAGGGTTTCGATGACGTTATTCTTCGAGGGCTCCAACTGCGCGTGACGCATCTTCGGACTCATCGACCACATCAGCCAACGCGCCGCAAATTGCAGCTCGGCGCGATTGATTTCGGTGACGTCCGGGTTGCAAAACCGCACGAAGTCTTCGCGGTAATAGGGCCAACTGGGTGCTCGGCGAAATCCGGCGTTCGAATTGCGAATGTCCGTGCATTCTTCCAGCGAGATCACGGTATCGCCTTTCCGATAGCCCAGCTTGCCATCGGCGGTGATGCCCAGCTCCGGGAACCAGCGCTCCGGATTGGCATAGGGATCTTTCCGTAGCTCCTCACTCTGGATGAGGTGACGCATCAGCGGAATCATATCGTTCGGCGTGTGGGCCGCCATCTGGATGAACCCGACGGTCATGCCGGCGCGATCAAATCCATTGATGATCATGTAGTCTCCCCCACCCTCCGCGGTGACGACGGGGAGGAGGAAGCGTTGCCAGTCGGCATCTTGCGATCTGGGATCGACGTGAAAATGGGGGACATCCAAAGGCACGGAATTGTTCCCGGAAAACTCTTCCGGGATGACATACTTGCGGGAAAAGCCGCGTTCACCGGTCCAGCGGCGGAACTGGGTCGAAAAATCGTGAAAATCCCAACCGAGAAAGACGGGCCGCTTCGGATCGATCTCCAGTTCATCGATCGGCGGTCCGCCCAAGTTCCGATAGTCGCGATAGTCGAAATGGAGCAGGTAGACGTTCTCGTCCGGCCCCTTGTAGGTGGGATTATCCTTGCTCTTGATCCCTTTCGCAACGCGCTCCCGACCGCTCTCCCGGAGGAAGACCTTGCCCTCACCACGATACAAGGTCTCGATCTTCCATCCCTTCAACGGCTGATGCTCCGTTTGAAGACTGTATCTCGGGTAGTTGGGCCATTTGTAGGGCGGCTGCTTCGGATCTTCCCCGGCGGAAAGAGGGAAAACGAAACCGCACCAGAATAGCGGGGCGATGATGGAAGAGAATCTCATGATCCTGACGGACGTGATAGTAGCCATGTCAACTCCCCCGGTTTCAAGTCGCTTTTTCGCCTCGGACTTGTGTTTTCGAGGGAACTTAAGCGAGGAGCCTGTCGGACTTTGCCCACAGTGAAACTTCCCCGGCTGTTCTCCCGTGTTACGGCCAAGCCCATGCACCTTGCGACGTTTCTTCAGCACCTTTCAATTTTCCTTCTTCTCATTGCCCCCTCGTTTCTCTCTGCGGACGAACTCACTCTCCATGCCCGGGCCGAGCCACAAGCGAACTCCCTCATTGCGCCGCCCTCCACCCAACAATTGGTCGTGGTGCGGGGGGATGAGGATTTGACCCGGCAAGCCAGCTACTCCACCTCACCGGAAGGCATCGTCACGGTCGATCCGAGTGGTTTCGTGGCACCGCTGGCCGATGGACGGGCGAAGATCCTTGCGCGAGTCGGTGATTCCGTCGCCGAAATCCCGGTTCAGGTCGATCGCTTCGCCCATCCGCAACCCATCAGCTTTTCCAACGACGTCGTCCCCGTTTTCACCCAAAGCCATTGCAACGCTGGAGCCTGCCACGCCAAATCAACGGGCCAAAACGGGTTCCAACTCTCGCTGCTCGGCTTCGCCCCGGATCAGGATTACGAGATGATCGCCCAGAAATCGCGAGGTCGTCGGGCCAATCCCGCTGCGCCGGATTTTAGCCTCATTTTGCGCAAAGCGAGCGGCGAAATTCCCCATGAAGGTGGGGCGCGACTGGCTGCGGATTCCAACGGCTACCGGGTGATTCGGCGTTGGATCGAGCGCGGAATGCCTTACGATCCCGAAAACGAGCCCAAGGTCGAGCGTATCCGCATTTTGCCGGAACGCGTCGTCGCCCAGCCCGGCTCCACCCAACAACTCACGGTGACCGCCTTTTTCGACGATGGCACGACCCGCGACATCACCCGCGCCGTGCAGTACGAGGCGAATCAACCGGCGATGAGCGAGGCGGACGAACGCGGGTTGGTCGCTTTTGGCCAGAAATCCGGCAGCACTTCGGTCATGGTTCGGTTCCAAGAAAAGATCAGCGTCTTCATGGCGACCATCCCGATGGGAAGCCAGATCGTGGACCTGCCGCCACCAAACAACTTCATCGATGAACACGTCTTCGCGAAGCTGAAGGTGCTGGGCCTGCCCGTCTCGGAACCGGGCGATGACAGCACCTTTCTCCGGCGCGTCACCCTCGACATCGCCGGGCGACTCCCCAGCCTGGAGGAAACCGAAGCCTTCCTCGCCTCGACCGATCTGAACAAGCGCGCTGCGACGATCGACGCGCTTCTCGAAACCACCGATTACGCGGACTACTTCGCCGGGAAGTGGGCTGGCCTGCTCCGGAACAAGCTGGATCGGGGCACCGAATGGGTCGCGCGCGAATCTTATGCCTTTCACTCCTGGATTCGCTCCAGCCTCCTTACCAACAAGCCATTCGATCAGTTCGCCTCCGAGCTGATCCTCGCCAGTGGCACGGCTCGGGAGAATCCGCCGGTGAGTTGGTATCGCGTCGTCAAAGATCCGAAGGAGCAGATGCAAGACGTCGCTCAGGTCTTTCTCGGCGTGCGGATGCAATGCGCCCAGTGCCACCACCATCCCTATGAGCGCTGGAGTCAGGACGACTACTTTTCGTTTGCCGCGTTTTTCTCGACGGTCGATCGGAAAGCGACGCCAAAACTGCCGGAAGACGCGATCGTCTATCACAATCGCAAGGCGGCACAGATGGAGAACCCGATCACCGGAGAACAACGCAAGCCCAAGCTCCTTGGAGAAAACGCGGAGTTAGAGATTCCCGCCGAACGCGATCCTCGCCAGGAACTCGCCGAATGGATTCGCGCCGAGGAAAATCCCTTCTTCGCCCGCGTGCTTGTCAATCGCTACTGGAAGCACTTTCTAGGGCGCGGCTTGGTCGAACCAGAAGACGACATCCGTCCCACCAACCCCGCGACACATCCGGAACTGCTCGAGAAGCTCGCCACTTCCTTTGTCGAGAGCGGCTACGATGTCAAAGCCCTCATCCGCACCCTTTGCAACAGCCGGACCTACCAGCTCGATTCTCTCCCCACGCAAGGAAATGGAGCCGATGACCAGAACTATGCCCGCTTCTATCCACGTCGTCTTCCGGCCGAGGTGTTGCTCGATTCCATCAACGATGTGACCGGAGCCACCAACTCCTTTTCGATGCTCCCAGCTGGCATTCGCGCGGTCGCTCTCCCCAACGAAAAAGCCAACGCCCAATCCGAGTTTCTGACCATGTTCGGCCGTCCCGCGATGGACACGGCCTGCGAATGCGAGCGCACCGGCGAAGCCAATCTCGGTCAAAGCCTTCACCTCATCAATTCCGACCTTATTCAGAAGAAACTGAGCGCCGGCGGAACCGCCACCGCCCTCGCCAAAGACCAGGAACGTTCCGACGAAGAACGCATCGGAGAACTCTACCTCCGCGCGGTCTCGCGTTTACCAAACACCGAAGAACGCGCCATGGCCGAAGTGCATCTCCTCAAAAAACGGGAAGCGGCGGCGGCCAGTGAAGGATCACTGACCCCAGAAAACGCCGAGAAAGAAGCCTTCGAAGATCTACTCTGGGTGCTCGTGAACACGAAGGAATTCATGTTCACGCATTAAAGTTAGGGGTGACCGTCTCAATTTTCAGGTCGATGGCTGCAATCTGCCTGGACCAGCGGAAACGCCGCTGCGTAGCAAAGCCCCGGGTTGGAAGAGCGCAGCGAAGCCTACCCTGGGTCAATCGCGGAATTCACGATGATCGCTGAAAGTGATCCGGAACCTTTCGGAAAGCCTTCAGGCTTCAATTTTCTCTGCTCGTGTCGATCTTAGGGTAGCCTCCGCTGCGCATCGGCAACCCTAGTTTTCAAGTTGCCTGGAATCCTGCGGAGGCTGCTGTTCATGAAGGAACCGGCGCAGCTTGAAGTTTCCGCTCGTGCGTCTGGTGAGTCAATGTAGCGGAATTTGCGTAAAATTCGGTTCGGCTGATCGGAAGATTTTGCATCTTCCGCTACGTCGGGCGGCGTTGAATTCATGGCCTGAGATTGCAACCGCCCAACAGGCGGGCTAGAGAGCAGGATGACGCTCGATTTGCCCAAGTGGTTTGATCTTCACACCCATTTTCGTCAGGGGCCCGCTGTGCCGGCCTACATCCAAGCGCATCTCGACATGGGGTGCGCAGGGGCGTTGGCGATGCCGAATACCAAGCCGCCAGTGAGCCGCGTCTTTGGCGAAGCAACTCCGGATTCCTGGACGATCGAGCAGTATGCTGCGGATCTCCGGCAGGCAGGAGCTGACAGGTTTGAGCAACTTCTGGTTCCGCTCTATCTGACGCCCAGCACGACTGCTGCGATGATTTCTGAGGGTGCGGAGGCTGGCGTCCTGCGGGCCTGCAAATATTATCCACCGCACGGAACGACGAACGCCGAGCATGGCGTCCCGATGGCCGATCTGATCGGGGGCGAGGTGTTTCGGGCAATGGAGGAACACGGCGTTATGCTCTGCATTCATGGCGAAAAGCACGGGCTCAGTGGCGAGGATTACCTGGCGGCGAACCGGAACGCGGAATCGCTTTTCTATCGCGAATCGATGCAACAGTTGCTGGCCGAGCACCCTCGATTGAGGATCGTTTGCGAGCACATCACGACGAAGGACGCGACCGAGTTTGTTCAGAACGCGCCCGAAGGCCAAGTCGGAGCGACGATCACTCCGCAACATCTGCTTTATACGATCGGTCACCTCATTCAGGGCCTGAAGTATCATCTCTACTGCCTCCCGATCGTGAAGTTCGACGAAGATCGCGATGCGCTTCGTCTAGCCGTTACGACTCCGGGACAAACACGATTTTTCGCCGGAACCGACAGTGCGCCGCACACGACCAAAGCGACCGAATGTGGCTGCGCGGCAGGTTGTTTCACGGGCGGCTGCGCACCGCAGCTCTACGCGATGGCGTTTGAGGAAAGCGGCGTTGATTTGTTTTCCGAGGCGGGAAAAGAGGCGTTTGAGCGATTTCTCTGCACGAACGGGCCCGCGCATTACGGGTTCGAGCCGTCGATGCAGCGATTCAGCATGGAAAAAGCTGACAACGAAGTCTCCCATTTGGAAACGCCTGCGGGTCCCGTAACACCATTACCAGCGGGCATGGGCCTAACCCTGAACTGGCGGTTAGCCTAGCCCGAACAGAAAGGGATGGGGTTTTCGAATCCGAGTATTCGGTGGTTACTCTTCCCGCCGATTCACCATTTGGCCGCCTTCCGGATACGAATCCAACGCTGCCTGCAATTTTTGCCGTGCCGACTCTGCTGCATCATCAGCCGCGCCGACAGCGATCGGCTTCTTCTCTAACACATCGTCAACGGTGTCGTAAAACCGCCCATCGCTGTAGAGTTTGAATCGCTTGTCGCGCGCAAACCACACTTCGTAGTGACTGTATTTATCGTTGTACTTCTTCGAAGAAGGTCGCGGAAAATAATAGCAGTAAATCCAATCGCGCTTTCTACCTTCGAGTCCCTGACACTGCGGCCAAAAACTCCAGCCATCGCCATCCTCAATCGTTTTCGCAGGGAACCCGGCGGCTTCGATCATCGTGGGGAAGATGTCGGAAAAACACACCAAGTCATCGATGACTTGCCCTTCCTTCACGTTCTCCGGCCAATTCACGATCAACGGAACATGAGTCCCGTAATCGCGAGTATAGCCCTTGCCTCCCTGAATCTGTTCACCGTTCAACTCCGAAGTGAGCACGGAATTGGTTCCATTGTCGCTAGTGAAAATGATCAACGTGTTTTCCCGCAGGCCAAACTCTGTAAGGGTATCTTCCAATCGCCCCACGTTCTTATCAATGTATTGCACCATATCGATGAAGTTCTGCTTCTGATCTTTTGACTTCGGATCCTTGCTGTCCGGGGTGACCGGAAACGGATCGTGCGGCAGGATCATCGGGAAATAAGCTAGAAACGGCTGTTCTTGATTTTCCTTGATGAAATCGATCAGAAAATCGGTGGTGATGTCAGGGCCATAGGCGTCTTCCGGTAGTTCCAGAAGCTCGCCATCCTGCAACAACGACGGATTCCAATATCGCTCTCGGCTCGTGCCCGGAATATTCCACAAACAATAGGTATCAAACCCCGCTTCTTCCGGTGTGATCCCGTGGTTCGCCGTTTTCAGCTGCCACTTCCCCGCTACGGCCGTGGCATAGCCATGCGCCTTGAAGTAATTCCCAAACGTCGGCTCTCCTTTCGGGTAAACGCCGAAGTCGTAGTAGTTAAACACGTTCGATTTCCCCGACATCAGATTCACCCGGCTTGGCGTGCAAAGCGGCGTTGAATGGCAATTCTCAAAGCGAATTCCCCCTTCCGCCAACGCATCCAACCGAGGCGTCGCGTATTCCTTGCTGCCATAGGCGCTGAAACATTCAAAGCCGACGTCATCACAGAGGATCAGGATGATGTTGGGTTTTTCCGCAGCGATCAGCGGTAGAGTGAACAGAAGAAAAAGGAGCATGCGCATACTTCGAGCCGTATGCGAGGTGAGGAAGGTTGCAAATGAAAACCTCGGATCGCGGGCCAACGGAGGAAAGCCGGTCGTAGAGGCAATTCTCCATCTAGCAACCCAGAACGTTCCATTTGGTTCAGTTGGGTTAGTCCTCACAAATGGAGTTCAACAGCTGCCGAAACTCGCCGATGGCTTGGCGACTTTGTTCCCAAACTTGACTGGCTTTCCCAAAATCAAGGGACCGAATTCCATGAAACTCGATTGGAAGGTAGATATCTGGAGCGGTGTGTTCGAGCTTTCCTTTGGTAATGCGCGCTACCATGATATCGAAAGTGCCCAACGTGATTTCGACCAGGCTTGGGTCTTGCTCATCTTCCGAATCTCGACCGGGTACCAGATCGATCGCAATCGTGACATCGCAATCATCCGGGAGGACGTCATAAGGCAGGTTATTGACTACTCCACCGTCGACAAGCAGCTCTCCATGATGCTCCATCGGGACGAAGATTCCAGGAATGGACATGCTTGCATGGAGAGCCGGAACGAGTTTTCCCTGGTCGAAAACCACTTGTTCCCCCTGGTTAAAATTCGTTGCTACCACGCGAAGTGGGATCTCAAGATCTTCAAATCGCCGCTCCATCAAATCAGGTAGTAAATAGTCAAGGAAACGATCGGCAGAAATCAATCCGCTATTATCCCAAGATGGCCGAACGGCTTTGAACCATTGGATGATATTTTTTCTCTTTTGGTAAATATCGCGAAATTGGTCTTCTTGGGAGATGAAGTGCTTGTCGAGCAACTCCCTGATTTCCCGGCCGGATGTTCCCGAAGCGTAAAGGGTCCCGATGATTGCACCAATGCTGGTCCCTGCGATGGCCGAAAGTTTCAATCCCGCCTCATCGATGGCTTCCAGAGCGAGAGCGTGGGCGAGACCACGAACTCCTCCGCCTCCAAGCGCGATTCCAATCTTTTTCATGGTTCGTATTTTCGACAACAATACACGCTTGTTCGCTATTTTGGACATAAACCTTCACAACTCCTAGGAAGGATGGGCTCCTTGATCTTGGTGGAAACCGCAGGGTTGGCCCCGTCGATAGTTTGGAAGCGCCTCCTTATGGTTTCTACGAGGACACCCTACCGATCAGCGGAAAAAGTTTCAGGGCAGGCTCCAAACCGACGGAGCCATTCTTCGATCTCGTGCTCTCCCGATTTCGATCGCCACGATTCCGTCACGAGGGCGCGTTCTTGGCCATAGGCGCTCGTCAGGCATTCTTCGATTAGGGCGTATCGGCAGGTAAGCACCGCAGATGTCGGCCTCTCAACCACTTCGGATTCCTCCTCACCAAAACCTTTCGAACCAGCCACCCATCCTTGCGGAGTGAGATGCCAAAGTCGCCAACCGAGTAAACTGGTAACAGACATTCGATAGATTCTGGTTCGATAAAACTTAACTTAGGATCCTAAGGAATGGCGCAGGAGTAACTTCCAATGAAATGTAAGCCGAAATGTTCCTCGGCATCAAGGGGGAATCGAGCGGAGGATCGTGAACGAGACATTTCGCAGGAAGTCGGAAGTTGGCAAACCAAAACCAAAGCCAAAGCCGGAGGCTTTTCAGCCATTAGCCCCGGGTCGAGCGAAGCGACCACCCGGCGGATCAGGAAGCGAACGGTGCTCGATCCCGGCAGGGATCGCAGCCAGCCAGTAACAGCTTTGGCTTCAGGCGGGGTTCAGACCGCGCGACAGGGCTACGATCCCTACCGGGATCGATTGAATTTACGGATCGAAGTCCCCGGGCAGGAAGCAGGCCGATCTTCGCGACGGCTATCTCTTCATCGAAAAGCACGAAGAGGCCGCCTCCGTGCGCCAGGCGTTTTCCTTCAAGGACGGCACTATTGAAATGAAAGTGAAGCTCAACGATCCCCGCGATGCCCTCGGGATCAACCTGGCCGACTACGACGAAAAGAGCTCGAGTGCCAACCTCGCCGAGGTCATGTTGAAACCCTCCGGGATCCGGCTGGAAGATCTCAAGACAGGCCAGGCCAATCTGAACATCAAGGTGGCCAAAAAGAGGAACTGAATAATAAAGGCGATCGCAAGCCCCATCTTGCTCCGAGTTGATTGACTTCCCTGATTCTGACCGAAAACCTGTTGGAGATGTTAGGAGAACTGGAGGCGCTGTAGGGCGATGGTTTCACAAACTCACAAACGTGGGACCGAATCAGGAAGGTTGAGCTCCTCGGCGCCAGCTCGAAAGATCGTAAGTTCAAACGAATCCATGTCCCCTTCGAAACCGGCGACGAACTCCGGAGTTCCGCTCCTTACATCTACCAGGTAGATAAAGTCGTGGGGTGGATTGGAATGTTCGAATGCTTCCACATAACAGTAGCCGGGAAGAGAACGAAAACCTTCCCACTCTTCGCCAGTCCATGAGATTCGAGTGATATCCCACTCGTGATCGTCCACGCCAACCAAGCAGGATTGTTTCGCGATGCGTTTGATATCGCGGGTGATGATCTCCTCCAATTCACCTCGGGTCGGCGGTTCACCACCGGTGCGGTTTTCAAACTCCTCCCACTTTTCAGGGAATACACGTCCGGGCGGGATCATCTGGGCAAGTTCCTCCGGCAATGCCTCTTGGTCAGGAAAGAGAGCGTGAAGCGCCATCTGAAGCACGGCTCTGGCCCGATCCAGTTGATCAGGGTGGGGCTGGTAGTGCATGTCCATCCGCGCCTCCTCCATCCGCTCCCCCACATACTGGCAGGTCATACAGCGCGAATCGGAAGTCGCGATGGTGGCAAAATCGCCGTTGCGACCCGATAAAACGAAGCGAAGCCCTTGGTCCCAGGC
Source organism: uncultured Verrucomicrobiales bacterium (assembly GCA_964351855.1). Taxonomy (GTDB): domain Bacteria; phylum Verrucomicrobiota; class Verrucomicrobiia; order Verrucomicrobiales; family DEV007; genus JBCDHN01. Next base: position 39,496 of record CAYGQD010000026.1, on the reverse strand, counting down.
AAGAATGGCGAACTTGTCAGGACCGAAGTCAAACCAGTTAGGAAACAGATCAACAATGACTTTAGCAAATGAGGAAGGTGTATCCTCAAGAGACAAGCTAGAGGATTCGGAAAGAGCACTTGGCCGAAGAGAGGCAATCAGCTGGAGCGCTCTTTCACGACCTGAAGTTGGGGAAGACGAGGGATCTGAAGACATCGAGGTTGAAACAGGTTCTAGCCAAGCGAATTCAATAGCAAGAGAAGAGCGCAGCTCACTGCAACAACTCGAATCGCATTTCTGCCGTGGGGATGTTCAGCGGTGGGTAGTCCGAAGCCGTTGCATTCACTTGGCCAAACAGCCTCGGTAAAGAAAGCTTTCCATTGAATCCTCCCATCCCCACTCATACTCTCACCGCGATGATTTTTACGGCGAAGCAACAACTGCAACATCGACAGAGCGGGGTGGGTGTCGCTGCGACACCGCACCGCAAGGCACGACAAGGAAACCCCGCGCGCTTCCCGTTTTGAAAAATCGCTTCAACCTCAAGCGGATCGTATCCTGGCTGGAGAAGGCTGAGCATCTCGGGAATCGGTTGCCGGATCCGGTGACCATTTTCCTGATCCTCACCGGTATCGTCGCGCTCGCTTCCTGGATCTTCGCTGGCACCAGCGCCGAGGTGGTTCAGCGGGATGGCGCGGTGGAGAGCAAGGTCGTGACCAGTCTGCTCACGATGGAGGGGATCCGCTGGGCACTGCTCTCGGCCGTCGATAACTTTATCGGGTTCGCCCCGCTCGGCCCGGTCCTCGTGATCATGATTGGGATTGGCGTGGCCGAACGCACCGGACTGATCGCCACCGGTCTGCGCATTCTCGTGGGCAAAGCTCCCAGCTCCTTGCTTCCGTCTGCCGTGGTCTTCGCTGGCGTCCTCAGCTCGATGGCGGCCGATGCCGGCTACGTCGTTCTCACTCCGTTAGGGGCTCTTCTCTTCGCCGGGTTCGGGCGTCATCCCATTGCCGGACTGGCTGCGGCTTATGCAGGAGTTTCGGGCGGGTTCAGCGCGAATCTTCTGATCACGGGGCTTGATCCCTTGCTCGCCGGGCTCACGGGACAGGCCGCCCAGATCGTCGATCCGAACTACACCGTCAATGCCGCCTCGAACTACTACTTCATGGTCGCCTCCACCGTTCTGGTTACCGTCATTGGCACCTGGGTGACGGTTGCGATCGTTGAGCCCATGCTCGGGAAGTGGACGCCTCCCAAAGACCTCGATCTGGCATCTCATGCCGAAGAAATTTCTCCAGCGGAAAACAAGGCCTTTTGGGTCAGCTTCGGCTCGGGCGCGGGGCTTCTCCTGCTCTTTTTTGTCCTCGCCACGCCCGGCGCGCCGCTCCACGATGCCATCGCCCCCGGCCAACCGGCAGTTGACGCGCTGGGCAGCTTTTTCGAGGCCATCGAAATCCTCATCACCATTGTCTTCATCGTGCCCGGCATCCTCTTCGGCGTGCTGACCAAGCGCGTTCGCAATGACAAAGACGTGGCCAATCTGGCGGCAGAGAGCATGTCTTCGATGGGTGCTTATCTGGTCCTGGCGTTTATCGCGGGCCAGTTCGTGGCCTGGTTCAACCACACCCAACTCGGCAGCGTCACCGCCGTGAAAGGCGCCAATTCTCTGGAAGCGATTGGTCTCACCGGCATCCCGCTGCTTCTCGCCTTCCTACTAGTGGCGGCGGTCATGAACATCTTCGTCGGCAGCGCCTCGGCCAAGTGGGCGTTCATGGCACCGATCTTCGTTCCGATGCTCATGCAGATGGGCATCAGTCCTGAGGCCACCCAAGCCGCTTATCGGGTCGGCGACAGCGTGACCAACATTATCACCCCCTTGATGCCGTATCTTCCCATCATCATCGTCTTCGCCCAGCGCTATCAGCCTGATGCCGGGCTCGGGACCATCCTCGCCTCGATGCTGCCGTATTCCTTGGCGTTCCTGCTCGGCTGGACCCTTCTCTTCGTCGTCTGGTTGATCCTCGGGATTCCACTTGGGCCGGGCGCGGAAGCCTGGTATGAGATCGCTCCTGCTGCGGCCCCCTGACACACGACTTCCCGGTGATTTGCTTTCTCGGCGTCGGCGTGCTTCGCTTTCGCGTATTCCACCCGATGACTTCGATCCTGCGCTTCACCTTTCCTCTTCTTGTCCTTAGTTCCGTCGTTTTGGCAGCGCCGACCACGTGGAACGGCTGGCGCGGGCCGGACCGCGACGCGATCGTTCAGGATTTTGAACCGCCCGAGCAATGGCCGGAACGTCTTGAGCAAGTTTGGAGTGTCGAAGTCGGCGGCGGCTACTCGACCCCACTGGTCGAAGACGGTCGAGTCTATCAACAGGCCCGCTCCGGAAGCGACGAGATTCTCTGGTGCCTCGATATCGCGACGGGCGAAGTGATCTGGCGCGCGGCAACGCCGGTTGCCTTTCGGGCCGGAAGCGGTGGCCAGCGACATGGGGCCGGACCGAAATCGACTCCGACCCTTGCCGATGGACGCATTTTTACGCTCAGTATCACCGGGATTCTCACTGCGTGGAGCGCGGCCGATGGCGAATTGCTCTGGCAACGTGATTTTCGCGAGCACCTGGATCAGGCTCATCCCTACTGGGGCGTTTCCACCTCACCGTTGGTTGAGGACGGACGACTTTATGCTCGCGTGGGAAGTTGCGAAAATGGAGCGCTCTTCTGCCTCGATCCGGCGTCTGGAGCCGACATCTGGGTTCAGCGGCAGCACGCCAACTGCTACTCTTCGCCGCTGGTGGATGAGGTGGACGGCGTTCGTCAGTTAATCGAGTTCAACCACTCCGGTCTGTGCGGAGTGGATCTGGAAACCGGTCGGGTCCTCTGGGAACACGGCTACCCTCACCAGGGAAGAAGCCAGAACACGCCAACGCCGGTGGTTCATGGTGACCTCATCGTCCTCGGTGCCGAGGATCGTGGGATGTTCGCGGTTCGGGCAATAAAGGAGGGAGACACCTGGACCGCAGAGCGCGTTTGGGAGCATCGCGATGTCTCAATGGACATGAGCAGCACGGTCGTCAGCGAGGGCGTCGTCTACGGCTTCTCCCATTTTAATCGGGGCCAGTTCTTTGGTCTCGATCCAAAAACGGGCAACGTTCTTTGGAAAGGAGAGCCACGCCAGGGCGACAATGCTGCGCTGCTCGCGGTGCCCGGCCACGTTCTCGCTCTCACCGACCGCGGCGGTTTGCAAGTCCTGCGCCCGAGTCGCGAAACATGCGAGATTCTGCAAACCTATTCCGTCGGCGACAGAGGCACTTGGACCGCCCCGGCCCTGATCGACGACTCGCTTTTGATCAAGGACGGCGATCACCTCGTCCGGTGGAAAATTCCGTGACGATTGCCTACCTCGCACCACCCAGCGAAAATAACCGCGACTGCGTCCGCAGATAGACGACGCCATCGGCGATCGCTGGAGTGGCAAAGGTCATTTCCCCGAGACCGACACGACCCAACTCTTCGAACTCTTTGCTCGCGGCGAGGACGATGACTTCGCCACGCTTGCTGATGCCATAGAGCCGCCCTTCGATCCAAACAGGTGAACTATAGAAATCGCCATCGACTCGCTCTCGCCAATGTACTTTGCCGCTTGCCGCATCGAGGCAGGTGACGACACCGCTGTCCGTCCACAAAAAGAGGAGGTCGTCTTTGACGATAAAGCTGGGAACGAGCGGCACGCTCTTGGTCACATCGTAAACCAGTTCGCCCTTGGTGCTCCCCGGTTTTTCGGGACGAACCGCAACGAAGCGTTGCCCGGACAACCCCTGGCCGAAACTGCCGAAGACCAGATCGCCGTAGAGTTGCGGTGAACTGACCGTGCGATCATCCCAGAGTTGGTCGATCTCCCAGCTGATTTCGCCACTGTGCAGATCGACTGCGGTGATGCCGTGAGCGGTGCTTGTAAAAATCGCCTCGGCGCGATCGCCCACGCGGCGGATGCAAGGCGTTGCGTAACCGGCCAGCTCAGTCTTCCTGTCGATTTTCCAGCGCATCTCACCGGTCGTTCGGTCGAGCGCGATGAGGAAGCTTTTCCCTGCGCCCCGACTCGTAGAGAAAAAACGGTTCGGATCCATCTGGTCATTGGCGAAGACGACGAGCCCGTCAGCGATGATTGGAGAACTGGCCGTGCCATGCAATCCTTTGAATGGGCCGAGGTCCCGCCGCCATTGTTCCGTTCCGTCCAGGCCCAAGGCGATCATGAGAACCTGTTCCGGAGTTGACCAGACCACGATCACGCCGTCTTGATCGACGCAAGGTGTGGCGGAGGCGAAGTCGTTGTCCCGATGGAGGTAGTGATGGTCGAAGGTGTAGTCGCGTTGCCACTGGATCTGGCCGCTGTCCGCATCGATGCAGAGAAGGCTGCGATGACCGTTCTCGGCGTCATCCCCGGTGAGAAAGATCTGCCGACCCCACAAGACCGGGGAACTGCTCCCTTGAACCGGAAAGTCGATCTGCCAGTTGTAATCGCTATCGGTCCAAGTGATGGGAATTCCGGTGGCCAGGCTGATGCCAGACCCATTCGGGCCACGAAAACGCGTCCACTCCTGAGCTGAAGATTCAGTCCACGGAAGGACCAATGTTAGGATCAGAAGGGAGAGAACTGAGCGCATATCGACGATCATACGCGAAAAGGGGTGCGGCTCAATCCGGTAGATGGTTAGAATGCGCGGGGCAATGGTCGAGAGAATTGATCGGCTCCGAAGGTGGCCGGGTTTAAATGAATCATTCTAGCCCAAGAAGGCTTGCATTGGGTGGGAATTGGCCGCTTCTGACGTTGGCGAAAGTCATCTTCGTGCATGTGAACCCGTGAAAATTTCAAGCTCCCTTATCCCTGTCTTTCTGTTCTGGCAAAGCATCGAGAGCGCTGTTGCCGAAAAGCCGCCATTCACGGATTACTGCGAGCAGCTCGAACAGGAGATTCAGGGGCGGAAGCACGGCTTTCTGGCCGGAAACGTGACCTACTACGTCGGCGGTTATCACGCGAGTTGGAATCTGATCGAAGACGAAACGATTGGGCTGACCCATCCATTCCATCACGATTTGAGAAGCCGGGGTGTTGGGCTCCTCGAAAGTGAGCTTCCTGGCACGGAGCACACCGGAAAGGGAAACGACTACAACGGCTGGGAGTTCTACAAAGACACTCGGGTTCTCTACGGTAGCGTGGTGGTGAATGGGGAGACCTACGAACATCCGAAGCCAATCAGCATGCGTTGGCGGCCGGACAAGATGATCTGCGAATACGACGTGGCTGGGGTTCGGATTCGAGAAGAAAAGTTCATCGCGGCGAATGATGCCGTTGCCTCGATCATCACGGCATCGGAGCCGGTGATCCTGAAATTTTCCGGTCACAGCTTTTTCCATCGCAAGAGCGTCACTTCGTCCGCGACGATCGCCGTCGACGCACAGAACAATGCGTTAGTTATCCGCGAGGGAGGAACCGTGATGTCTCGTCCCGATCCTGATCGCGGTGAGCGGGAAGGCCCCTGCGTCTATTCGGGGATGACGACGGCGTTGTCGGCTTCGCGCACGATTTCCGAGACCGTGGAAACCCGTCAGGATGAGAAAGGAATCCAGCATTATACGTTCTCGGTTCCGTGCGATCGAGACGGCGTCATTGTTTCGTGGGCGATGCATGATGATCCTGCCATCGCGGTTCGCTCTGCGCGTGAGATCATTACAAATCATGCAGACTGGCTTTCGGCGAAAACCCAAGAGATGAATCGCCTGCTCAACGATGAAGTTCCGTGGTTTCGATGTTCGGAAGAGAAGTTTGTCGATATCTACTACTATCTCTGGTCGCTCTATCTCATGTACTATATTGAGGTCGGGAAAGGGTGGGAAACGGAGCACCATACCCAGACTGCGGTGAACAATTTCCTCGGGATTCACCGTTACGATGCGGCGTTCCAGATCAAGGTAGGAGCCTGGACGGCGGACAAACCTCGCTACGCCTATGGTAACGTCTTGGCTTGGAAGGCGCTTGTTCAGAATGATCGATATCGAGAGACACCGGACGGGCATCGCATGATCTCCGACAACATGGGCGTTTCCTGGCATAGCGGCACCTACGGCATGGAAACCGCTGAGCATGTTCTTGGGGCGTGGCAAATCTATGAGCACACTGGAGATGTCGAGTTTCTCAAAGAGTGCTACGAGGAGCACTTCGCGAAACTGTATGAGAAACGCTTGTCAGGATTTGCGATGAACGAGTTCGAGGTGGCTGACAAGCTCGAAGAAATGGCGCGCCTTACCGGAAACAAATCGGATGTCGCGCAATGGCAGAAGCTGGTGCGGCGTGACCCGGAACATATCCGCCTCATGTTTGATCAGCGATGGCAGGTCAACGGCGTCCCGAACTATTTCAATGCGCCAAATAATGGAATGATCATGACGAATGGATTTTGGGCGATGCGATCACCTTATTTCCCGAATGAGTTTGCCAGGCCGATGCTCAATGCTTGGGCGCTGGATCGCGACAAAGGATTCTATGGAGAATTCTTTCCGCTCGCGATGTCGAAACAGGCGATGGACACTTTCAAGACCGATGTGGATCTCTCGTTTGGTTATACGCCGGATACCGCCTATTTCATGCTGGACGGGCTTTTTCGGCAGGATTTGCGGGCCGAGTCCGCCGAGCTGACCCTCAATCATCTGGCCAACTATAACTATCACGATGCATGGCAGATCCCGGTCGCTCCGGAAGCCTATCGTCGCGACCTCAGTCCCTTTGGTGACCAGTATTCCAACTTCAACGCCGGAAAAATTCTGCTCTATCTTGAGGGGTTGGCCGGGTTGAACGTATCAATCCCAGACCAAACCCTCACGATTCGTCCCGCCTTGCCGAAATCGTGGGACTGGATGGAAGTGCGTCTCCCAGTCCAAGGTCAATGGACCTCAATTCGTTACACTCGGGGAGGGCCGAACGTCGTGGGAAGCCCGCTTCCCGTTGGGATCGATTGAAGTCACTGAGGGCCTGTCACAAAATAACTCTACAGAATCTGCGGTTTCTTTGCTTCCTCACCAGCGTTGGAATTCGCTCAAATAGCGCGCTATGCTCGCTCATTCCGCTTTGGTGAGAAAAACAAAGCCCCTCGCATCTCCTGCATATTTATTTTGTGACAGGCCCTTATCACGTTGCGGGGCTCCTGATTTCAGGTTTCAATCCCATCCTCACCAAACCCCATCATGAAAAATTCCCAAAAGCAAACCCCCAACGCCAAAACCCGACGCAATTTCCTTCAGACCAGCTCAGCAGCCGGTCTTTCTATCCTCACGTTCCCCAACGCCGCTCGTGGCGCTGCGGCCAACGGGAAACTGCGCTTTGCCTGTATTGGGGCTGGGGGACGAGCATCCGCCGCTTTCGGCACGGCGATGAGTGAGCACTTGGTGGCGATCGCCGAGCCTGACCCGGACGGTCGCGGTGCGAGCTCGATCAAAAAGGCGAAAGAGGCGCATCCTGATCTCAAGGTTTATACCGATTACCGCGAACTCTTTGACGCACACGACGACCTTGATGCCGTGTGGATTGGTTGCCCGGACCACACTCACTACAGCGCTGCAATCCGTGCCCTCGAAGTTGGTGCCGGTGTCTATTGCGAGAAGCCGCTCACCTGGTCCATTGGCGAGGCCGCCGCGCTGCGGGCCAAGGCTGCTGAAACGGGGCTTGCGACTCAAATGGGGAACCAGGGACATTCCAGCGAATCGATCCGACGCATTGTCGAAAACCTTCGCGGTGGAACGCTGGGGCCGGTGACAAAGGTCGTTAGCGAGATGGGGAAAAAGTGGGGAGCTACCAGCATGCCTCCGGAAGCGGAGAAACCTGCGGGCCTCGACTGGGAAGCCTGGCTTGGGCCGGCCGAGCAGCTTAGTTATCGCAGTGATCTTCACCCGTTCACCTGGCGCAAGTATGTGCCGTTTGGAACGGGAACCCTTGGCGACATGGCGTGCCACACGATTGATGGGGCGGTGTGGGGCCTGCGCCTGACTGAAGCCGATACCTTTGAGGTCGAAGCCGAACGCGGTGGTCCTCAGGATGGTGGTCACGCTCTTGATGCGGTGGTCCGTTGGGACTTTCCGGCTCGCGGAGAGATGCCACCGATGTCACTCTGGTGGTATCAAGGCGAAGCCAAGCCGGAGCGGCCTGAAGCCGTTGGCGAGGCGAAATACAATACCCTTTACTACGGCGAAAAAGGTTTCATGACCTCCGGCAGTCACTGTCAGGGCGGCGACCTTTTGCCCGGGACGTTTGCCGAATCTGCTGAGCAGGCCGAGCAAACCATCGAGCGTGTCCCGGGTCACTCCGGCGACTGGATTCGCGCGATCAAAGACAAGAGCGCCTCGGCTCCAAGCAGTCATTTTGGCTACTCGGCCGGGCTCACGGAAATCGTCCTTGCCGGCGTCGTTGCTCTGGACATGGGCGAGAAGCTCACCTTCGACATGAAGAGCAGCACGTTCGTCAACAACGACAACGCGAACGCTCACCTTTGGCGCAAGCCGCGCAAGGGCTGGGAATTCGGTTATCCGGCCTAATCGTGAATTCGTCGAGTGTGGAAGCCCCAAAAGCCGGGCGAGCCCAACTCCCTCTCCTTCGCATCGTCGCAACCGCATGAGAAAACCACTTCTACGAACCCTTCTCCTGAGCCTGATTTTCGGGCTGAGCCTTGGAGCCAGTCAAGGTTCCGCCACCGAAATTCTTTGGACGCAGTATTGCCAACACCTTGGCAAGATGAAGCTGCTGGTTCATCTAGATACCGATCCGACGGCGACCGTCGCCGGGGATCTTGATCCGGTGAAGCTTTGGTTGCGTGAGGATGCTGATGATGAATGGGAGTTGGCCGATTCTCAGCCCATTCGTCAACTCACGGCGACGGCTTTGTTTGAGGTGGAAGCTTGGCCTCGCCATTCCAAGCGGCTTTTCAAGGTGACGTGTGGTGGGTCTGTGTGGGAAGGCGTTTTCCGAGCAGAGCCGAAGGATGGCTCGGTCTTGAAGCTGGCTGGCTTGTCGTGCCACAAAGACATCGCCTGGCCCTGGAAAGAAGCGATTGCGGAGTTGATTGCTCACAATCCTGATCTGGTCTTCTTCTCCGGCGATCAAATTTACGAGAACGACTACGGCAGTCCGATGTTCCGAGCGATGACCAAGGAGGAAGTCCCGAAGGGGATGAAGAACTATCTCGAGAAGTTTCGCAAATTTGGTGAGGCGTTTCGCGAACTGATGAGAGACCGGCCCACGATCATGATCACCGACGATCACGACGTCTTTGCCAACGATCTCTGGGGACGGGGTGGCGTTCGGATGAACGGCGATCGGACAACTGGCGGTTATCCCACTCATCCGGATTGGGTCAATGCGGCCGAATTCACGCAGACCGGTAATCTGCCCGATCCCGTAGACGCGGGACCTCATGGCGACGGCGTTCTTGCCTATTACACGGCGTTGGAATACGGAGGGATACGCTTTGCCATTCTTGAAGATCGGAAGTTCAAGAGCGCTCCGTCCGAAGTCATCAAAGAACTGATCGCGCCGCCCGGGTTTCAATGGCCCAAAAAGCGCACAACCGATTTCGAAATCGAAGTTGTCCTGGATCCTGACTACGATTGCACCCAACTGGATCGTCCGGATCTGCACTTGTTAGGCAAAGAACAGGAGGTCTTTCTCAAAGGATGGTCGAACGGTCTCAAGGCATCAGGGAAGATCGGCGCGGTACTGTCCTCGAGTCCTTGGGCGCACGTCGCGATGTATTCACCGACTTCTGCGGATCTCGATTCGAATGCCTGGCCGCAGTCCGGTCGAAAGCGTGCCCTCCAGGCAATTGGTGATGCTCCGGTCGTGATGCTCCACGGCGATGTTCATCTGGGAACGCTGGGACGGCATGGTGGTGAAAATTTCAACGACGGTCCCGTCGCTTTTTCCCTTCCCTCATTTTCCTCCCGCGCCAGCCGCAAATGGGAACCCCTTGAAGTCGGCGAAAACCGTGAACCGGGCGCACCCGAAAACACCGGTGAATTCCACGACCGCTTCGGAAACAAAGTCACGATGTACGGAGCCGGGAACGGTCTCAACGGATACGGAATCATCCTGTTCGACACCAAGAATCGGGAGATTGAGCTGCAGTTTCATCCGATGAATGAGGAGCGCAAACCGATCGACGTAGAGGTCTCTGGTTGGCCGCGCACGGTGAAATTTTGAAGCCATGGAGTGTCGCCCTTCGGCGTTTCGTGAAAAGGTCGGATTCGACGGAGGAAGAAAAGGGTTCGATTTGTTTTCTTGACGCGCTAGCATCCGGTTGTGACGAAAACCACGCAGTCGACCACTCTGGCAATTTGTCTGCTCCTGAGCGTGACTTCCATCTCGGTTTCCCAAGTTCTTCTTCCCGGCCTGGAATCCAGCGAGCTTGATCCCGAACTCCACGGTTTGGTCCTTATCGAGGAAATGAACTGTGTCGCGTGTCACGAAAGTGAAGCGCCGTTTGCAACGCGCTCCAAAAAAGCGCCTCGGCTCTCCGGTGTCGGATCGAGAGTGAATCCTAACTATCTGCTCAAGTTCATTCAAGATCCTCACGGGGCCAAGCCGGGAACGACGATGCCGGACGTTCTCCGTCAGCTGGACGAAACGCAACGCCTTGATGCCGCGACCGCTCTCATGCACTTTCTCGTGTCGCAGAAGGAAGGCGATTTTTCGCTACAGGCTCCGGATGCGGTGGCTGCCCAATTGGGTGAGCCGTTGTTTCATTCCCGTGGTTGTGTCGCCTGTCATTCTCCGCGTGATACGGAAGGAAACGAATTGCTTCAGGCTACCTCAACTCCGCTCGGCGATCTAAACCCGAAGTACAGCATCAACAGTTTGATCGAGTTTTTGCACCGACCGCATGCCGTGCGTCCGTCCGGCCGAATGCCGAACCCGCAGCTCCAAGGGAAGGATGGCGAACGGATCGCGCACTATCTTTTGAGGGATACGCTCGTGCCGGGGCACGTCGAATATACCTTGTATCGTGGGCAAGTTTGGGAAGGACTGACCAGCGAAAATGTGGAGGCGGAGCGAGCCGGTCACGTTCGTGATTTCACGTTGGAGAGTCTCGGTGAGATTCGCCACCAAACCGCGCTCGAATACCGCGCCTGGCTGAAAATTCCGCGCGATGGCAACTACGTGTTCTATCTGCAAATGAATGGTGGCTCGCTTCGAGTTGAGGGAACGCAACTCGTGTTGGAGGAACCCAGCAATCGTCGCGGACCGAAGCAACTGGAGGGCACGGTCAAATTGAAGTCGGGATGGCGAGAGTTGGAACTAACCTATTTTCATACGGGCAGGGAGCCGAAATTTCAGTTTGAGATGGAAGGGCCGGGATTCGAGCGGCAGCCAATTCCGGCTTCGATGCTGGCGGTCTCCAATCAACCCATCCCGGCTCTTGAGCCTCTGGAGATTGACCCGGAGTTGGTCTCGCTGGGGAGGGCGCACTTTCAGTCATTCGGGTGTGCCAATTGTCATGACGACGTCAAGGTGCCGCCTCAGTCGGCTCCAGCTTTTGCGACGTTGAGTCCAGATCATGGATGTCTCAGTGGCGAAGCCGGGCCTTGGCCGCATTTTGCCTTGGATCGCGAACAGCGCGACGTGATTGCAAGGGCGATTCCCGATCTTGAACAACTGCGCCTTGATGATGAGCAGATGCTTGCGAAGACGCTCGTGACGTTCAACTGCATTGCCTGTCATGATCGAGCTGGCCTTGGCGGCATTTCTTCGGAGAGAAATCCGCATTTCACGGGAACTCATCCTGCGCTCGGAAATCAGGGACGGCTTCCGCCGCCGTTGACCAGTGTCGGGGGGAAACTAAAGCCAGAATGGATCTCTCAAGTGTTGCTGCACGGAAAACGGCAACGCGAATACCTCGATACAACGATGCCCCAATACGGTGAAGCGAATGTAGGGCATTTGGTAGAGTTGTTTGGCAAAGTCGATGAACTGGAGGCGGTAACGTTTCCTGAGATTGCCGATATTCAGGAATCAAAGGATGCTGGTTATGAGATGATGGGAACGTCCGGATTCAGTTGCATCGCCTGTCATGATTACAATGGACAGCAGGCGGGAGGAGCGGGCGCGCTCGACATCGTTCACGTCACCGAGCGGCTCAAGAAGAGTTGGTTTCATCTCTACATGCGGGAGCCGTCCCGCTTTCACTCGACCGTGATCATGCCCTCCTACTGGCCGGGAGGGAAATCGATCCGTCCCAATATATTGGGCGGTGACAGTGCGCAGCAAATTGAAGCGCTTTGGGCTTATCTCGAAGACGGTCCCCGCGCGAAAAAACCGAAGGGGCTATCCCGACAATCGAACGAGTTGCGCGTTAGCGACGTGGCCGAGATCTGTCGGGGGCGAGGCACGGCCGGATATCGCGGGATCGGCGTCGGCTATCCGGAGCGGATTAACCTGGCGTTTGATTCCGAGGAGATGGCGCTACGAATGCTTTGGAAAGGTGAGTTTGCGAACATCGATCATGGCTCGTTTCGGGCCCGTGGGACGGAGAAGATTTTGCTTCCTCCTGGAATCCCTTTTCATCGGTTGGAATCAATGGATGACGATTGGCCCTACAAAGGAAAGACCAACTACACCTTTCCTCAAGACCATGGCTATCAGTTCCGCGGCTATCATCTTGATGCGCTGCGAAGACCGACGTTTCAATACCACTATGGAGAAATTGAGGTGGCGGACTTTTTCGAAGATCTGGCCGAAGACGGAGGCGAGGCATCGTTTCGGCGAACCCTGACATTCGAATCGCCTGAAGCGCAATCGTCGTTCTACTTCCGAGCCGCAGCAGGCAAGGACGTCGCTCAGGAACCGAACAAGAGTTTTCGAGTCGGCCCCCTGCAAGTGCGCATCACCAGCGACCACTCGGGCCGAATTCGAGAAGGTGAACCTGGAGAAGTTCTGATTCCCCTGACACTGCCACAAGGAATCACAACCCTGACTCTGGAATACCGATGGTAGACTTACGCATAATCCTAAGCCTTGTTGCGCTGGCGATCCCCTCGCCTTTGTTGGCGGAAGACCTCGGTGCGATGTGGGGAAGCGCGGAAGAAGAGGCAACATACTATCCGATCGTCAACATCGCGATTCCTCCGGAAGTCCCGATGCGAACCGGCAGTTTGGAAATCTTGCCGGACGGACGACTTGCGGTCGGGACCCGTCGGGGCGACATTTACTTTATCGAAGGTGCCTTCGAGTCTCCTCCTAATCCGGTCTATCATTTGTTCGCGAGCGGTCAGGATGAGATCTTTGGGCTTTCTTGGAAAGATGGGGCGATGACGGCCACTCAATTCGGCGAGGTCACCCGAATATCCGACCTTGATGGCGATGAGGTTGCGGATCGCTACGAGACGCTCAGCAACAACTGGGGCTACGCTGAGGGGCACGAGTTTGCCTTCGGCTCCAAGCATGATCCGGAAGGCAATATCTGGGTCGCGCTGGGGTTAAGCGGTTCGTATCGTTCCCACAATTTGTTCCGAGGATGGGCGGTGAAAGTGACACCGGACGGGCGAATGCTTCCGGTGTGCAGCGGGCTGAGAAGTCCCGGTGGAGTTGGTCCCAACGCCGAAGGCGCGATGTTCGCGATTGAAAGTCAGGGCCCATGGAATGGTTCCTGTTCTCTCAAGCACCTCAAACAGGGCGGCTTTCTCGGGCATCCCGCCAGCTACAACTGGTATCCGTTTGCGCCCGGGATGGACGCCCCCTCCGTTGAGCCGAACACCAATTCCCGTCTCCAGGTGGAGAAAAAACGCGTCAAGGAGCTCGTGCCTCCCGCAGTGCGCTTTCCCTACATCAAAATGGGGCGATCAATCTCCGGATTTCGACTCAACCAGACCGGCGGAAAATTCGGGCCGTTCGAAGATCAGATCTTTCTGGGCGACTATACCTTGAGTGTGATTCTGCGGGCGACGACCGAACAGATCAACGGCGTGTGGCAAGGAGCGTGCTATCCCTTTCGCGAAGGACTGGCGTCCGGGATCATGCATGTCGAGTTTTCGCCCAAGGGACAACTGATTGTCGGCGGGTTCACCACCAACCGTCAATGGCCAGTTCGTGGCACGGAACCCTTCGCGCTTCAGCGTCTCGATTGGACCGGCCTTATACCGTTTGAAATCAAGGAGATCAACATCAAGAACGACGGCTTCCTCATTCATTTCACCAAGCCCGTCGATCCGGAAGTAGCAGCGAAGACCGCAGCCTACACCATCACCACCTACACCCACAATTACAGCGCGGGTTACGGAAGTCCCGAAGTGGATCACACCACAGTCAACGTGACTGGGGCGACCCCCGCAGCTGACGGGATGTCGGTGAAAGTGACTCTGGAATCGATCGTCGAAGGTCACATTCACGATTTTGATCTCGCCGGGCTTCAATCCAAAGACGGTGAAACGCTCCTTCATACGAAGGCCTACTACACCGTCAACGAGATCCCAAATGACTAGCAGTTTTTGTAAAGAGCCGCGCCCTCGGGGATTTTTCCCGCGGCACGAACTGATCTACCGCATAGGCGTATCCGTTGGTGAGTTCGCCAACTAACTATCCTTCGGAGTCAGGACCACCGCCTCACTGGTGTAGGAAATTCCCCAACGGATGCCGCTGACGGAGACGACTTCATTGTTGGGGTTGGAGAACCTTCCCTCAATCTGTTTTGCGTTGAGGATCACGTGAGGCTGTTTCTTGGAGGTGCCTGAGGTGAGACGGAGTTGGCCGGAAAGGTAAGCTGATCCTTCGATTTCGATGGGGTGTTGGAGGTCGGCAGTGGTTATGGAGGCGGGCGTTCCCTGGAAGTTGCCGGAGACCTTCAACGGGTTGGCGGTGATGGTGCCGTGGTTGTGGAGGCCGCCTTTGATGGTGACCTTCCCAGTGATCTCGCCGCCGGGCATGACCTCGACCCAGCGTTGGGAATGAAGCACGGCTCCATCGAGTTGAATCGATCCGTTTTTCGAAATGCGAATTTCGTTGCGTCCGGTGAGTTGCACTCCGGTTTTGACATGCACGGTTTGTGTCGCGGTTCCTCCGATCTCCAAACCGAGGAACGTCAGGTCAGTATCGACGACGGCGGTGGCGGGAGCATCCGTGTTGTTCATCAGATAGGCGGTCCAGGAATCGCGCGGCGCGCCGGCGTCTTCGAGGTAGGCGATTCCGGCATTTTCATAGACGTAGTCGCTCCAGTTGGCGGCGTCGGACATCGATGAACCCGTTTCGCCTTCCCAGTGATGATAGGTGTTGGCGAATCCTCGGGGCTGATCCACATGCTCAGCGAGCAGCAACGCTTCCAGTTCCTTGACCATGTCAGGATGACGGTCGGCCAGGTTGGTGGCTTCGGCGTGGTCGGCCTTCAGGTCATAGAGTTCGAGGGACTTGCGGCTTCGAATCAATTTGTGATTGCCGCGAATGATGGATTGGGAATTCCCGGCTTCATGAATCAAATAATCTCGGGACCGCTGTTGTCCCGAGCCTTGTAAGGTTGGCGCGATGGATACGCCGTCCAATCCGAGTGGAGAAGCGACCCCGGCCAATTCGCAAAACGTCGGCAGCCAATCGGTCACGTCGAGAAGCTGATCCGAGCTGGTTCCAACTTTGAGCTGGGATTCGGCGTTGATCTTCGCGGGCCAACGCAAGAGCGTGGGAACGCGAATCCCGCCTTCGAAGATGGTTCCCTTTTGACCGCGCAACCCACCATTGGCGACAAATTCGTTCCGCGCCGGGTGCTGGGGACCACCGTTGTCGCTCTGAAAAAGAATCACGGTGTTGTCCGCGACGGAATCCGAGCGGTCACCGTCGCCGTTCGGATCTTCGAGGGCCGCGAGCAAGTTTCCGAAGTGGGCATCGATCCGTGTGACCATGGCGGCCCACTGTTTGGCCTGAGGGGAGAGCGAGGCAAAATCGGGATGATCACGATAGGCCGCATCCCACTCAGGCAACTGTTCGATTTCGTCGAAGGGCGCGTGGGGCACCTGCACCGCAAGGAGCCCGAAGAAGGGCTGGCCCGTCTCGTTTGCGTTCTGAGCTTGCTCGCGAACGAAGTCCAGCGCGGCGAAGGCGTAGACATCGTCACAATAGGCGATCTCGGGATACTTGGGATGATTCTGCAAAGCCGGCTGGTCGGGATAGCGAGCTTGTCCGGCAAACGGCGCTATCGAATTCGGTTTCAGCTCCAGGCCGCCCATTGCACCGGCTTTGGCGGGAGCCGTCCAGAGCGTTGGCTGAAAAAAGGTGTGGGCGCGAACGTGATGAAGCTCGGCAACGACGAATTGGTATCCGTGTGAGGTCGGCAACGTCTGCACATTCTCGATCACCGGATCCTCCTGGCTCTTCGATCCGCCGTAGCCCCATTTCCCCCAATACCCAGTGACGTAACCCGCCTCGGCTAACCGATCCCCCATGGTAGCGTCGTCCATCCGAATCGCTTTCTTCGCGTTGTTTGGATCATTTCGGTCCGCGAACGTATGCCCTTGGTGGAATCCGGTTTGTTGGGAGGAACGCGCTGGTGAACAAACCGTGCAGCCATACGCCCGGGTGAAGTTGATTCCTTCAGCCGAGAGGCGATCGAGCGTCGGGGTGAGCAGGTAAGGAAGGCCTTGCGCTTTGCGATCTGCCTGCCCGTTGGGTCCGACCGAACCCCAACCCATATCATCGACATAAAGGTAAAGGATGTTGGGACGGTCGGATTCGGACCTCGCCAAGGCGGGAAAGCCAATGGCGAGAAGGAGAGAGTAGAAGAGGGGTTTTCGATTCATCGGCGAGACGACTCTACGCTGCGTCGCCGGTCTCTGGCAAGGAACTCGAACGTTCGTGCATCGTCTCGGAAATCAATGCACCGAGATTCGACTGAGGACAAAATGCGGGTTCGCTTCGCTCAGAATCGAACAATCGAGGCTCATTTAACCGATTCCCACGTTGTTCTTGCGGTCATGGAGGAACGGTTGCACCGGCTCATTGAAGAGGACGGCACTTGAGTTCTCGGACTTCAAACCGGTAGGAATTTACGGGACGGTATTGAAGCGCGATTCCGTCGCCATTGGCCCGATTCTTTGGATCTTGATCGACTAATTCGTTGGCGAGGACGTCGTTGAGGAAAAGCTGGATACGCTCGCCTTCGACGCGAATCCGGCATTGGTTCCACTCCGGCGGATTCCGATAGACCTTGGCCGGATCGAATGCCTTCGAAGCGGGAAATGGGGTAATTTGTTCGGTTCCGTCAGCTTTGATGGTGAGGGTATTGCTGCGCTGGATCATTTTGGTGCGTTTCCCATCGTGAATGTGACCGAAGAGCTTGCCTTTACGGATTCGGTCGGCGGATCCCTTATTTTTGATGGTGTCCGCAAACTGGGTAGCAGTGTCGAGTTCGGCTTGGTAACAGCGCAAATTGGGTTCTTTGCCTGCAGGCCGTTCAACTCGAAAGCAAACCCCGGAATCTTCCGGCTTTTTCGCATTGAGGATGCGGTATTCCAAACTCAGCTCAAAGTCGCCCTTTACCGAACCGTTCCAGACGATGTAGTGGAATTTCGGAAGCTTCTTCCCACCCTTTGAATCGGCAACAATGACACCATTCTCGGTCTTCCACCAATCTCCGGGATCGCTCCATTCGGTGAGCGAATCGGTTGGGATGGTTTGCCAAGTCGATTCCTGGCAGAAGCTTGTTTTGGGGCTCAAAACCAGAGCAAGAAGGGAAAGCCAACGGAGAACCTGCGTTTTCATGGCAGGAATTTACAAAATCCAAATCCAAGAATCAAGCAGAAGCCCTGAAACCACCCGTTTGTCCTGCAGTCAGGATCGTTAGCCTAGGTATTCCTAGTTGATGAGAGAGCCAACAAGATAAGGCACAGACTATTCTTCGAGGGGGAGGAAGGCTTGCCTTGCGGGTTTACGGCCTTCATCGGAAGGCCAATAGACGAAGGCGAAGAGCGGTACGAAGATGAGATAGGCGAAGGAGGCCAGCGTCAGGACGGTGGCTGCGATGGTTCCGATACTGGCAACCGAGGTGGAGCCCAGCAGGGCGTTCGATACCCATTCCGTCAGGGGCGGGATGATGAGGACAAAAACGGACGCGACGAGAGCGAACCCGCTTAATACGAACACCGGGAAAAACAGTTTTCTGAAGGTTGGATGATCAGGGTTCATGATCGAGTGAGACGTTCTACCCCATGCTTTGGATTCACATTACCAGTCGCATCACGCGTCAGGAACCTGCTTCCAGCGCTTTCCGAGTCACGTCGTGCCGATAGCGAAACATGCGATTCAGTTTGGCCCTGACCATGGGCCCTCCGAAGATTCGCCCGAGCGTCCCGAAGGGCAGACGATACTCGATCGAATCGACCAATTGGCTGGAACCGTCATCAAGCGGTAGAAACCGATGATGATGTTCCCAGAACGCGAAGGGGCCCTCGATCTGGCGGTCCATGAAGCCGTCTTCTGTGATTTCATGTTCCGCGATCCAGGTTTGTTTGAGCGGGCCCATCCGAATTTCGATCACGGCACGGGCGCCGTCCGTGAGTGGGCCGGGCGATTCAATGACGCGGGCTTTTTCCCAGGGAGGCGTCAGTTTCTCGAACGCGCCTTCCTCGAAATGCCACTCCCGGAGAGAGGAGGCTGGTGCCTGGATGCGCGTGGATCGTTCAAAGGTGGAAGTCATGACAAGGGAGATACGGTCACCCGGACTGACGCAGCTATGCCCAACGAAGATTTACCAGAGGCAGCGAGCGAACCAACCCGACCGATCGAACGACGAAAATGCCCTGCTGACTCACTCGGCCGGAGGGAGAGGAACCTGAACCGGATGCTTGAGATAGGCGATCAGGTTTTTGACGGATTCTTCATCGAAGGCCTGGAGCAAGCCTTCCGGCATCATCGACACGGGCGAAACTTCGCGCGTCTTGATTTCGCTTTTGGGGATGGTGGTCTCGTCGGACAATTGGCGGAGAGTCACGGTTTTCTCGTTTTCTCCGGCGACGACTCCGGTAAGGAGGCGACCGTCTTTCAAGGTCAGAATCGACATTTGATAGTCCACACTGACGACCGCACTTGGATCGAGGATGTTCTCCAATAAGTATCCCAAATCAGCGCGACCCGAGCCGGTCAAATCCGGTCCGATCTTTCCGCCCTCGCCATACATGATGTGGCAGGCGCTACAGACGGCGGCATAGAGCTGTCGCCCGCGAGAGAGATCGGCCCCGACGAGGGCTTCCGGGGACAGCTTCGCAGCCCATTCCTCAATGAAGCGGTGCTTATCTTCGCCGGAATCGCGAACTTCACCCCAAACCGCAGCCAACCGCGCGGAAAGTGCTTCGTCCTGAAACGCGCGAATCTGCCGAGCTTGAAAGGCGGAGAGATCCGTCTTGGAAATACGGCCTTCCTCCATTTCCGCCAACAGGGCGAGGGCCCACCCCGGTCGACTGACCAGTATTTCCATAACGGCCGGTCGTTCCGCTGGATAGAAGCGACGGTATTGTTTGGCGAGTTGCTGACCCAGCTTCGGATCATCAAATAACACCAGGCCCTTCACCGCAGTCGCGTTGATCAGTCGATCGTCCAGCAGATCCTCGCAGATCTCCCGAAGGTCATCGGGACGATTCTCAATCAACGTTTCGAGAGCGTCTTTCCGAATCATATAATCCGCGGAACGATCAAGGGCGATCTTCTTAATCTCTTCGAGCGCGCGACCGCTGCCAAAGAGAACGCTGAGTTGTTGAACGAGACGATCTAAGTCTTCGCTTTCGGCTCGAGCGGAAACCTCTACCAACGAATCCCAAGCTTCAGGTTTGGGAGCTTTCCTCCATCCTTGGAGACCATCGCCGATCCCCGTGAGGATCGCCACTTGCTCCGGTGTTCCCGCATCCTTCGTGAAGGAGAGAAGGGCATTGAGCGGCTGGGGAGCCTCTTCAAGATTTCCGGCCAGGCTTCTCGAAATCCAGCGAAGCAGTTCCGGCCATTGCGTTGCTTTTGCGATCTCAACCAACGCTTGAGGATCCGAATTGGCCAACGGACTCACACCATACCAGACCATGGCGGGGAGATTGTGATCGGCAGCATCTTCCCCGCGAGCGGCGAGCGCTTTTCCCAGATGCGCGCGTTGGGCCAGGGGAAGGCGCTGAAGCGCGGAGGCCAGAGCCAGACGGACCAGTCCGGACTGATCCTGCGTTGCCCGATCCAGAAACGCGGCAAAGACGTCTTCCGATATCGGGGCAGGCATTCGACCGGGCAGCGGGCCCATGATGGTGTCCAGAGGTTGGTCCTCGGTGAGGGTCCGGATGGTCCAGGCTCGGATGCTCTCCTCCGGGTCGGTGATCAACTGGCTCCATTCCGAAAGTCTCCTGCCGTCGGCCGTGAGCGACCAGAGAGCCCGTAACCGCGTCGCCACCGGTTCCTCGGCTCGCAACGCCGTCGCCAACAAAGTGGGCTCGAATGCTTCGCGACCGACAAGGGCTCCCCCCGCAGCCCAGATTTGGCGGTCGAACCAAGGATGATCGCCGTTCATCTTTTCCAGCGTAGAAGGACTCATCCTCTCCAGCAAACTCAGGTTTGGGGTTTTCGGATCGCCGTGATGGATTCGATAGATCCGTCCGCTGGTCCGGTGGACGCCGGTGTGATCGTGACACTCTCCCGTATCACTCCAATCGATGATATAGATCGCTCCATCCGGCCCTGGTTGGATATCCAGACCGCGATACCACGCATCACCCATCAAGAAGACGTCCGGCTCATGCCGACCGACAAAGCCGCTTCCCTCGCGGTCGAGCCGTTCTACATTCGTCCGCCGTCCGTGCATATTGATCGTGAACAGGCGGTCGTGAAATCGCTCCGGCCATTCTTGCCCCTGATAGATCATCATGCCGATGTGAGCATGCCCGCCACCGAAGGCGTTGGCAGCGCCATCGCGGGAGTCTGACCACTTTCCGTTTCGGTCATAATGATAGTGATCGGCGTGGGTATCGATTCGTCCATAGACAAATGGATTCGGGTCCGCGCCAAAGCTCTCCGTGAAGTGGGCTCCGGGAATCCCGTGCCAGAGATGACCGTTGACCGTATTGATAAAGAAGAGCTCGCCATGACGATCCCAGTCATGCCCCCAGGGATTCGTGGTTCCATGGGTGAGCACTTCAAACACCTTTCGCTCCGGATGAAAACGCCAGATCCCGCCATCGATGGGAATGCGCTGCTCTGCCGGAGTTCCCGGTGCCCCTACGTTCCCCGGACAGGAATGCCCACAACGTCCGTAGAGCCAACCATCCGGCCCCCAGCGCAACCCATTCGCGAAGTTATGATAGTTGCTTTGAGCAACGGTAAACCCGTCCAAAACGACTTCAGGCGCGCCATCGGGTTGATCATCTTCATCCCGATCCGGGACGAATAACAACTGCGGCGGACACATCAACCAGACTCCGCCACGGCCCACCTCCACACTGGTGAGCATTTGGATCTCATCGGTGAAGACCGTCCGCGAATCCGCCTTGCCGTCGCCGTCTTCGTCTTCCAAGATCAAAACGCGATCCCGCAGCGAAAGATCGAACCGCATCGCCCGCTCCGCATAGGTGTAATTCTCGGCCACCCACATCCGCCCTTTCCGATCCCAAGCCATCGCGATGGGGTTCTGCACTTCCGGTTCTCCGGCGAACAAATTGGCCGCAAAACCCTCGGGAAGTTCGAACATGGAAAGCGCTTCCTCCGGGGAAGGTGGCTGCGCCGATTGATCGGGCTCGCTATTGTAGATCTCGGGAAACTCATCGGCGCTGAGCAAGGTGGCAGATACGATCAAAGACAGCGCGAGAAGAGGAAAAAATCGTCGATTCATTGGGTTTGGAAGGGGACATAGCCGCAAATCCGCGCCGCTGGCAAGTTCGAGGCAGCAAAGTTGCGCGAGATACGTTGCTAAGATTTTGCAGATCGTGTCATGCTCTGACGCGATCCATGCCCTACCACACCCCACCCCTTCGCCTTTCCATCCTCCTGTTTGGTCTGCTCGCCCCGCTTCTCCAGAGCGCCGAGCCCCCCATCCGAGCCCTCATCATCGATGGCCGGAACAACCACGATTGGCGGTCCACCACGGACCTGCTCCGCGCCACCCTGGAAGCGACGGGTCGCTTTGAGGTTTCCGTCTCCACCGCTCCGCAGCTGCAGTTTCCCAGCGTTCCGCGTCATCCTCAAGTCCCGCTCGAAAAGGAAGACGTCGAAAAAGCCCGGGAACCCTTCGCTGCTCCTCAACAAGCGGCCAGAGAAGCGCTCAAAGAGGCCTGGGCGGCATGGAACCCCGATTTCTCAGCCGCAGACGTCGTCATTCTCAACTACAACGGCGACTCCTGGCCGACTCCCGTGGCTGACCGCTTTGTCGAATTCATCCGGGAAGGCGGCGGGACCGTTCTCATTCATGGGGCGAACAACGCGTTTCGCGACTGGTCCACGTTCAACGAGATCATCGGCCTGGGTTGGCGCCCCTCCCCTATCGGCAAAGCGATCAAGATCGATCCTGAGACCGGTGAGCCCTACGTCGCCGATGACCAGGAACTCCCGCAAAACGGGAACTCGGGCCACGGCTCCAAACACGCCTTTCAGGTCACCGTTAGGGCCCCGGATCATCCCGTGATGCGCGGCCTTCCGACCGTTTGGATGCATGCGAGCGACGAGCTCTATCATAATATGCGCGGCCCGGCCAAAAACCTCACCGTCCTCAGCAGCGCCTATGCCGATCCCGAGCAGCGAGGCACCGGCCTTCACGAGCCCTTGACTTGGGAAGTCGCCTATGGTGAAGGGCGCGCCATCGTCACCAGCATGGGGCACCTCTGGCCAGGCGGAATGCCGCGCGGCGAGTATGCCTCGCTCCATTGCCTCGGCTTTCAGACGGTTTTCGCCCGCTCCTGTGAGTATGTGGCCACGGGCGAAGTCACGCTTCCCATTCCCGTGGGATTCCCCAGCCCTGATCAAGTCCATCCCGTCGCGCCTCATCAAGTTGATTGGAAACCAGCGTTGCCCGAATCCGCGAATCCCGCGCTCGCCTCAATGAAGGCGAAGAAAACTGCCGATCCGTATTGCACCCTCACCCCGGAGGAAGAACTGGCCACCTTTGAGCTGGCCCCGGGCTACGTCGCGGAACTCTTTGCCGCTGAACCCATGGTTCAGGAACCCGTTCTCACGGTATGGGACGCAGATGGAGCGATGTATGTCGCGGAGATGCGCAGTTATATGCAGGACGTGGAGGGAACCGGGACGAAGACGCTCCGCAATGGCCGGGTCAAGCGACTGGTCGATCGCGACGGAGACGGTCGAGCGGATCAAGCTACGATTTTCATCGATAACCTCAACCTGCCCCGCGCCATTCTTCCCCTGAGCGATGGCTGGATTGCGGTCCGGGAGACGGACACCATGGACGTCGTCGCCTGGCGAGACAACGATGGCGATGGCGTGGCTGATGAATCGAAGATGCTCTACGAGCGCGGTCCCTATAGTCGCAACAGCCCGGACAAGTCCGTCGAGCACCAGGACTCCGGGCTGATCTGGAATCTGGATAATCACATCTATATTACCTACAACATGGAGCGGTATCGCTACACTCGTGGCGAATGGGAGGTCGAAAAACAGCGAGGCCACTGGACCCAATGGGGCCTGACCCATGACGACGTCGGAGACCTCTACTGGAGCACGAATTCCGATCCCCTGGCCGCAGCTTATCTCCATCCGAGCTACTGGGAGATCCCGAAGAACGTCGCCGGCGGCTCCATTCCTCCCGTCCCCGTTGCCCTTCCCCCTCACTATGACCCCTCGTTCATGTCCGCCCACAGCAGCTGCCTCTTGAACGACCGTGGCGGCAGTGCCAGCGCTGTCCGGGGATTCACCTCGGCCTGCGGACAAAGCATCTATCGGGCGGACAAGTTTCCGGCAGCAGATCGTGGAACCTATTACATTTGTGACCCCACCATTCATGTCGTTCGGCGCGCCCATATCTCCAAAGCCGGCGAAATGATTCGTTTGACCAAAACGGACCCGGAAGGAATGGAGTTTCTTCGCAGCTCGGATATCAATAGCCGTTTTATCAATACCGCCGAAGGGCCTGACGGATGTCTCTACGTCACCGATATGTATCGCGGTATTATCCAGGACGCTCCCTGGCTGAACCCGGGCAGTCGCGAGAACATCGTCCAGAACGGCCTCCATGATAACCACCAGATGGGACGCATCTGGCGGATTCGGCATCGAGACCACCAGCCGCGCAGTCCTGCGGAGATGCCGCCGATGAGCCAGGAACCAACCATCGCCCTGCTTCGCCACCTCGAAAGTCCCTCTGGTTGGTGGAGAGATACCGCCCAGCGCGAAATTCTGCTGCGACCAGACCGCGAATCCGTCATTCCCCATCTCACTACCATGGTGCGAATGGCTGGAGATCCCCTGACCCGCTTCCACGCCCTCTGGACACTGGAAGGAATGGATCAGGCCACCTTGGAGTTGCTCACCACCGTGGCGAAGGATCGCGATCCCCGCCTGCGCCGTGCCGCCATCCAAATCAGCGAGCCCATTCTCAACACCAGCGAGGCTTTCGACGCCATCGCCCGTCCACTCGGTCAGGATCGCGATCCCTCCGTCGCCCGGCAACTCATCCTTTCCCTTGGTCTTTGCTCGGACCATCCCGAAGCAGAAACCGTGATCCAGGCAGTCAGTCGAAGTCACCCCGCCGTCCCGGGTGTGCAGCTCGCGGCGACCCTTTCTCTCTGGGGAAAAACAGACCTCCCGCTCATCCAGGAAATCAACGCCGGCACGGCTTTTGAGCCTGCCTCCAATGCCGCGTGGAAGAACTCGATCGGTAACTGGAACCGCGGACTGCACTACCCTGACACGATGCCGGATGCGGAGCGCCGACGCATCTCCAGCGGCGAAACCCTCTACTTCCGGAGCTGTGCCACCTGCCACGGAGCTGACGGGAAAGGCATGGGCGTCCCCGAGACCGACCTGATGCTGGCCCCTTCCTTGGTCGATTCCGCCCGCGTCAAAGGCAGCCCTCATCAGCTGATCCCCGTGTTCCTCCAAGGCCTGATGGGACCGATCGATGGGAAAACCTTCCAAGCCGGTTTCATGGCCCCGGCCGCAGCCCTCGGGATTACCCGGGAAGACCGCCTTTCCGAACTCCTCAGTTACCTCCGCTTCGTTCACGGAGACGGAGCATCCAGCATCAGCCCCGAAGCGGTGAAAGAAGCGAAGACCCGGCATCAGGACCGAAAAACGCCATGGACCGATGAGGAGCTGAAAGCGCTGCCGTAAGCCTCCGATGCCCCCATGCACAGTCCAAATCGGTCTCTCAGGTGATTCTTCCGTGAATGAAAATCACGTTGGGTTGACGTCCATTTCGAAATCCTTTGTCCCGGCACGAAAATCGATAAGCCCCGGCCACCCAAACCGTGAAGTGGGCATGCAACTCCTTCTCGCCCTAGGCGCAGTTCTCCTTTTCGGCAACCTTGCCTTCGCCCATCCTTTCCTGGTCGAAAACGGCGAGCCGCGTTCCGAGATCATTATCGCAGAGGAGCCGCCGCGTCTCGTGAAGCTGGCGGCGGAGGAGCTACAGACCTACCTTGAGAAGATCAGCGGAGCGCGTCTGCCCATTCTGACGGAGCCCAGCGGAGAAGCCCCATTCCACATTTTCGTTGGGAAAAGTCCGAGCATGGAGAAAATGGGGATCGATGATGCCGACCTTCGCTACGGCGCTTACCGCATCGTTTCGGATTCAAACTCCCTCGTGCTTTTGGGCCATGACGCGGATTTTGTGCCAAAGCAACCCGCTGCGTTGAGCAGAAACGACTACGAGAGAGCGCTCCGTGAGTGGGATGCCCTGACTGCCGACCTGACCGACGGGGCCTGGAGCCTCCCCATGGCCTCGACATACCGCGCCTTCAACAACGCTACGCAAACCTGGGCCCACGATCAAGGGGGCTCCCTCAACGCCGTTTACGGGTTTCTTCGCTCCCTCGGCGTGCGGTGGTATCTTCCCGGGGAGCTTGGAGAAGTCTTCACGCCTCAAACAACCATCACCCTCTCATCGATGGACCTCGCGGTTCATCCGGACTACGCGCTGCGCCAATTCCTCGGGCCAGCCTGGTCGAACGCACCTGAGGAAACCGTGCTCTGGTCTCTCCGCATGGGGTTGAATCACGGTTACGAGCTTCTTGGTGTGGGTCCGAAGACTCATGGACTTGGCCGGGTTCTTGGTCGTCCCGAAATGAAACAAGCCCATCCGGAATACTATGCGCTAATCAATGGAGAACGGGATATTTCGACGAAGGCGGTCGGTCACGCGTGCTGGTCTTCCGAAAGATTGGTCCAGGAAACCGTCAACTATGCACGGGCCATCTTTGATATCTACGACGAACCGACGCTCCAACTTTCGCCAGCCGATGGTTTGAAGATGTGTCAATGTGAGGACTGCTCGAAGCTCACCCCCTCCGATGCGGTCTGGGGATTCCTTGATCGCGTCGCCAAGGAAGTGGCTGAGACCCATCCGGATCATCTCTTGATTGGCGCGGCTTACACATCGTATCGAACACCGCCCGAGTCGATCACCTCCCTTCAGCCCAACATTGCGGTCCGCATCAATAACGTCGGACGCCCCTCGTTCCGTGACCCCGCTCATTGGGAATGGTATCAGACCCTGGTCGAAGACTGGCGCTCGCGCATCGCTTCCCAGAAGATCATTCGGGTCGAAAACAACTACCACGACACCGTTCTTCATCCTCGAATGTTCGCCCAAGATCTCCAGACGATGAAAGGGATCTCTCTGGGAGAAATGAACGAAGTAGATCGCGAATCCGTTCCCGACGGGAGAGGCCAGACCTGGGGGCGCATGGGCACCAACCATCTCAATCGCTATATCAATTCCAGGTTTCTCTGGGACGCCGATCAAGAGATCGAGACGGTTCTCCAGGAATATTACGATCGCTTTTACGGCCCAGCCAGCGAAGCGATGAAGACCGCTTTTACCTACGCCGAGACGAATTATACTCTGGAAGGACGCTCGGTGATCCTCTTGCCAGAACGGATTCGGCTTCTCGAGCTGCTCCACCAAGCCCGTCAGATCGCGGGTGACACCATCTACGGTCACCGCATCCAGTTCATTATCGATGAGTTCGATCCCCTGGATCAACTTCGCGAGAAGCTCGCGATGACGCAAAACCGGGGAGACGTGATCCGGTATCGCCCCTGGTCCGCTGATAATGGGAAATGGGTTCAGGACCACCAGAACGGTAAAATCGACGGGAAGTTAGAGGAGCGTTTTTGGCAGAGCCAACGCGCCCTTCGCACTCTGAAGGATGGCGGCAAACCCGCGTTGAACGCACGCTTTCAACTCCTGACCGCGAGTGATGCGATCTGGATCGGCGGACGCTGCGACGTTTCCTCCCCGCCCCCATCGTCAGCCAGCACCCTGGAGGATGATCCCGCGATCTTGGAGCAGGATCGAATCGAGTTCCTTCTCGAAACTGATGCTCACGCCTTCTATCGCATCGTCATCAGCTCTTCAGGAGCGATTCTCGATGAAGATCGCTCTGAGGATTCGGACGTCGGGCTACGCTGGAAATCGAACGCAGAAGTGGCCGTTCACCACGACGATGGCTTCTGGTCGTTCGAGGCCCGCATCCCCATCGTCACCGCGATGGAAGGTGCCGGCGACCCCATTCACCACATGATTTATCAACGGCCACCAACCACGCTCTGGCCCTGGTATTTCAATCTTGGCCGCATCTTACCCAACGGCGAGACCGTCTCCTTCGCGCCCAACCCGGACGGTAAATGGTTGGATCAAATGAGTTTCGGAAAACTGGCTCGCTGAGCAACTGACGCTATTTGATCGTCACCTGAAACACCTTCAACGACTTGGACTCTCCTTCGACCTGAGCGCGGAATTTGCCGAGCCCAGCCTGTGGGAAGGTGACGTTACCGATGGCCGTGGTCTTGATCCCACGATGGACGGTCAGAGTCTCTTCCCAGTTGGTCCCATCGATTTCCAAGCCAAGCTGCACGGTCGATTCTTCCGGCGCGTCTTCCGTCAAGCGCACTTGAATCGTGTAGGGGCCGGTCTTCTGGAGATCGACCGGGAAATGCCCGGGGGACGACCACCCTTGCCCGTCTGAACCGTCGACGCGCTTATCTTGTGGAGTCAACACAACGGTCTTCTGCTGGTCTGAGCCGATCACGATCGGCGGCATGCCGAAGTTCGGATCGCGCGTGTTGCAGACATCATCAAACCAGGCGTCGTATTCTGCCTTGAGCGTTTCGAGAATCTCCGGGTGTTGCTTGGCCACGTTGGTGGTCTCCGCGAGGTCGTCGCGCAGGTTGAAGAGTTCAAATTTGGGTTCTCCCTCAAACTGGTCCTTTCCAGCCGTGCTGCTATGCAGAAGCTTCCATTCGCCTTGAGGATCGACGGCCGCGAAGTGGTGATAACGCGTCGGAACATCTCCACGATGCCATTGAAAGAAGAGAAACCGATCCGGCCAACCCATGATTTTGGTCACTCCCTTTTCTGCGATCAACGGGCGAACGCTGGTGCCGTCCAATTTGACGCCTTCAGGTTCGGCGACCCCACAGAAATCAAGAATCGTCGGCATCAAATCCATGTGGGCGGTATTGAATTGCACTGTTGATCCGGCCTCAATCCGCTCGGGCCATTTCACAAAACAAACCGTCCGAATCCCGCCTTGATACACTTGGCCTTTGCGTCCGCGAAAGGGACCAGCCGAGCCTCCTCCAGCCGGACCATTGTCCGTCAGAAAAATGACGATGGTGTTCTCTGCAATACCAAGTTCATCCAGTTTCACGGTCAATCGTCCGATATTGTCATCGACGTTCTTGATCATGGAATAGAAGACCGCGCGGTTGCTATTCTTGTCATCGGGCAATTTGGCTCGAAAATGCTCAACGAGTTCCCGCGTGGGTGGCTCGTCAAAGGGGCCGTGTGGCGCGTTCGTGGGAATGTAGACAAAGAAAGGTTCGTCAGCTTCGGCCTGCTTCTCGATATACGCTGCCGCTTCATCGAAGTAGATGTCCGTGCAATAGCCTTCGTATAGCTTCGGC
The DNA here is from genome assembly GCA_964351855.1 of uncultured Verrucomicrobiales bacterium. Lineage (GTDB taxonomy): Bacteria > Verrucomicrobiota > Verrucomicrobiia > Verrucomicrobiales > DEV007 > JBCDHN01. The sequence continues at coordinate 10,399 of CAYGQD010000026.1, read as the reverse complement.
TCGCCATTGTGAAAGAGGATGGGGTCGTGATAGCGTTCGCCCTCCGGAAGATTCGCAGGTTGACGCAGGCCGCCTCCTTTGTGGACGATGGATTCCTGGAAACCCTGATCGATGGCGCGAGTGGGATAGTAGTCGCCGAGGTGCCATTTGCCAAATATCCCGGTGGCGTAACCCGCTGCGGAGAGGACTTCGGCAAGCGTCACTTCCTTGGGCTCCATGACGGCCCGACCCAGGTAGGTATCGATCGCCCTGGTGCGGAAGCCGTAGCGGCCCGTCATGAGGTGAGCTCGGGTGGGAGTGCAGACCGGACTGACGTAAAACTGCTTTAGCCAAGCCCCTTCCTTGGCGATCGCATCCATGTGAGGCGTCTCCACGATCTCATTTCCGGTGATGCTGAGGTCCCCGTATCCTTGATCATCCGTCATGATGAGGACGACATTGGGCTTCGGTGACGCGTCGAGGGGAGAGACCGCGAGGAAGACAGCGGCGAAAACAAGAGGGAGTGAAAATGGGTTTTGATTCATGGGGAAGAACAGAAAAAATGAGACAACAGGCTTGGGGCGATCCCCAGAACTAGTGCATCATCACGAAAATAGCCATACAGATGAATGATTGATAGGCGGTATCGCAAAATTTGCTCGCTGTGCTCGGGAAATCGAGGATCGCGGCCCTTTTTCCCGACTACTGCGTTGCTCGGTCGGTCATGGAGCCCGCTCCACTTTCTCCCTCTCGCCTTGAAGTCGGAAAAAATGACACGCGAATCTGCACACTTATTTACGAGACGATGCACTAGCAAGAAAAACGATCATGAGGTCCACTCGATCCGACCAATCATTCGGATCTGGGTTCGGGAAGGCGTTCGGCAAGGAAGCTGGCAACCTGTTCTCCGAGGAACGTGTTTCCCGGTCCCGTAAAATGGCAGTCGTTCGGATTTTGCAGCTCTTCGAGCTTGGGGCGAATCACGCTGAAGAGATCATTGATTTCGATCCCTTGAGCCTTCATGACCTCTTCCGCAGCGACATTCCGGTCGTCAATCGAGGAAGCCGTCCAACGTTTTTCAGGGACGTCCGGGATCGGGGTCGTACTGGCCCAGATCAGGGTGGCTCCGGTTTCGTTCATCCGAGCGATCAGCTGCTTGAGTCTCTGCTGGTAGTCCTCCAACGGCGTCGCCCGATCGTGAATCCCAAAGTTGAAATGGATGATGTCCCATTTCCCATCTCCCAACCAAACGTCGATTTTCTCCAATCCCCGAGCAGTGGGCCCACAATTTGCCGGCGCTCGATGGACGTTCGCTTTCCCTGCCAGGTTTTTGCGCACGGTCTGGGTGTAAGCGCGGGAAACGGAGTCGCCAATCAGGAGCACGCGCGGAAGGGAAGGATCATCTTCGACGAAGTCCCAGGCGTTCGACTGTCCCTTTACCTTCTGCTGCTTATGAATGGGGAGATAAAAGCCGCCAAGCTCTGCCTGCAACACCGTTTCCCAGGCTTGCGCCTCCGGTGAAAGCGTGGCGAACCACTCCTGGTATTGGGCATCCACCTTGGCTTCGGCCGCAGCCTTTTCCCGAGCGGCTTCTTCCGCATTGGTGGGCTCATCTGTTTGCGCCCAGAGGAGCGATGTGCTGACGAGGAGGGCGAGTACGAGAAGGGGTTTCATGAGGGAGGCTTTCCGCAGCGGCCTCGGTTTTCAAGGGATTCCTACCTCCACGTTCTCCCGTTTTTGGATTCCATTCTCGTTTTTGTATGGCTGGTATCTTTTTTTGTACTCATTATTGATATTGCAGAATCAACGAGCCGATTTATACTGTGACGCGCCACTGGGTGCCTTTGCATTTCCCAACACGTTCTTCGCATGAAAGTCACCAAAGCCGTCATCACGGCAGCCAGTCCGGCCCACCGCACCCTGCCTCTGCAGACGCTGGTAGACCGCGACGGCCAGATCCGCTCCGTCCTTGAAATCCTCCTTCGAGAGGTGCATTCTGCCGGCCTGGAGGATGTCTGCCTCGTGATTCACCCCGGGGATGAGGACGCCTATCGACAGGCCGTCCATGATCTCCCGGTCCGCCTCTCGTTTGTGGAGCAAAAAAAGCAACTCGGCTACGGCCATGCCCTTTCCCTAGCTCACGAGTTTGTCCAGGGCCAACCCTTCTTCCACGCGGTCTGCGATCACCTCTTTCTCAGCACCGATCCAGACAAGTCCTGCGCCCGGCAATTGGTGGAGAGCGCCCAACGCGAAGGCTGCGCCATGTCTGCCGTTCAATCCACCCGAGAGACCGAAATTCATCTCTACGGAGCGGTCGCCGGGTCTCTCACCCGCTCCGGCAAGTCCGAATCGATTTATAAGATTCGCCAAGTCATCGAGAAACCGACCCCAACCGAAGCCGAGCAGAAACTCATCGTCCCGGGACTGCGAGCAGGCCAGTATCTCACCTTTTTCGGTCTCCACGTTCTGACTCCCTTGGTCATGGAACTCCTGCTTGAAGCCGTGGCTCTCGCGGAAAAAGAGGGAGGCGAAGTTCAACTTTCTCCGGTTCTTGACGAGTTGGCACGGAGGGAACAATACGGTGCCGTCCTCATTCAAGGGAGCCGCCATCACATCAGCCTCAAATACGGACTTTTCTACACCCAGCTCGCCTTGGCGCTGAACGGTTCGGACAAGTCGATGGTTCTCACCGAACTCCTCGATCTGCTCGCTCGCTCCCACCAGTAATCTCGAGACCTTCCCTTCTTATGGCACGCGACAGCGCCCTGATTCCCCTCATCACTTCACCGGATGAAGCGGTCCGCAACCGGTCCCTGGCCGCTGTCGCGGACCAGCTATCCCTGACCGAACTACTCTCCGAATGCCGCGCGCTCGACGCTTTTCGGCAAAAGTCGGACAACCTCTACGACTCCGTTCGAGCCCTGTTCTTCCTCTACGCGATTTTTCGCTTTCACCTTCCCGAGAAGAAAGACCTCGCCGCGAGTGGTTCCATTCCCTATTCCGGCTATCGCCATTTTCTGGAGCGGCGCTTTTCCGAAGCCATCGAGACGTTCTGGGAGTCCGCCGCCAAAGAGGGCTGGAGCGCATCTCTCTCCAGTGCGTTAGCGGCGGCCTACCATCAATTAGCCTTCCAATCGCTCGCCGATCAAGTCCGCACCAGTGTCCGTTCCGTGCCAGGAAACCAGTGGATGTTCCGTCTCGGGCATCCCCAGGACCAGTCGCTGCGCGTGCGTCCTGAGCTGCTCGATTCGACGTCTTCCGATTCCGGCCTCTTCCCGGTTCTCGTCGAACGAACCCCGGTTCGCATGGATCTGACCCACAGCGCCTGGAGCGACATCTTCTTCCTGGGGATGGACTACCCGGAAGGGGCTCGAGTCATCAACGTTTCCGTCGACCTCGGAATCCGCGGTCGGGACGAAAAACCGGCACCGCCGATCGAAACCTTTTTCCGAGTCATCGATGAGCCTGTGATTCGGCTGGTTAGCGTGGATCTGGAAGCCCGAAAAGACATCCGGGAACTGGAGGAAATCTTCGACTATGCCGCCGACTACTTGGGACTGATCAAAGCCGCCCTGGTGGCCTCCGGATTGGTCCCGCCAGGTTTGGAAGGTTCCGGTCAGCGCCTTTCTGATCTCCTCACTCGACTCGTTGGACCGGGGAAAGGCCTGGAACTGGTCAGCTATGTCCGAGGCATCCCGAAAGGATCGCGCCTTGCGGTTTCCACGAACCTACTCGCCTCGCTCATCGCCCTCTGCATGCGCGCCACCGGGCAAACGCGTTCGCTGGAAGGCTCCCTTGAGGAATCCGATCTCCGGCTGGTCGCCGCTCGGGCCATTCTTGGCGAGTGGCTGGGTGGTTCCGGCGGTGGATGGCAAGACTCCGGCGGCATCTGGCCGGGCATCAAACTGATCAGCGGCCAACCCGCGTTGGAAGGTGATCTCGAGCACGGGATCAGCCGGGGTCGCCTCATGCCGGATCACGAGATTCTTGCCCCGCCGCGGCTTGCTCCAGACATCGCGGAGAAGCTTCAACAGAGCCTGGTGGTGGTTCATGGAGGCATGGCGCAAAATGTTGGCCCCATTCTCGAGATGGTGACGGAGAAATACCTGCTGCGGTCTGAGGCCGAGTGGAAAGCCCGCAAGGAAGCTCTCGCCCTGCTTGACGACGTGCTCGAAGGACTGCGCACCGGAGAGATTCACGACCTTGGGGAAACCACGACCCGAAACTTCTTTGGCCCTCTCCAAACCATCATCCCCTGGTGCAGCAACCTGTTCACCGAACGGCTTATCGACAAGTGTCGCGAACGTTTTGGGGACGATTTCTGGGGATTCTGGATGCTCGGCGGAATGGCCGGTGGCGGGATGGGATTCATCTTCGCGCCTTCCATCAAGCCCGTCGCCCAGGAATGGCTTCAGGAAGAAATGCACTCCACCAAGTGCGAACTGGAGAAAGCACTTCCCTTTGCGATCGATCCCGTCGTTTACGATTTCACGATCAATGACAAGGGAACCACCGCAACGCTGAAGACCGGCCAGGAAGCTCTCCTCAATCGAGCCTACTACCAGTTCATGGTGCCCTATCTCATCCGTCAGGACCCGAAGAGCTTGAGCCGTTGCCGGAACGAGGAGCTTCAGCGCATCGGCGAAGTCTGCCGCGAGGACGACCGCTTTCGCGCCTTGGTTCCCGAGATCTTCCGTCGGCTCTTTCCCGAGACCGGTGAGGAAAATACCAACGGCAATCTCTTCGCCTTGCTCGCGGAGAATGGATTCGACACCGTTCAACACGAGCAAATCCGCGCCGACTTGCGCTCCGGTCGCATCGGACTGGCCCAGAACCGCCTTCCGGCCCGCACCGAAATTCTCGATGTCCGCTCTGATGAGATTGAGGACTTTACCGATCCTGGTCGCGATTCCGCGTCCGATCTCGCGAGAGGAGAGGCCGCTCTCGCAAACGGAGAAGTCGCCGTGGTTAGCCTTGCCGCAGGCGCAGGCAGCCGCTGGACACAGGGTGCCGGCGTCGTCAAAGCACTCCACCCGTTTGCTCGTTTTGCCGGTAGCTATCGCAGCTTCCTGGAAACCCACCTCGCGAAGAGCCGCCACATCGGCCAGCAATACGGCGCCTACCCACCCCACATCTTCACGACCAGCTACCTCACAGAAAGCGCGCTTCAGAACTTTCTCGACAGCCATCAGCACTTCAACTATCCAGGCCAAACCGTACTATCTCCCGGCAAATCGATTGGCCTGCGCCTGATTCCTATGGAACGGGATCTCCGCTTTGCCTGGGAAGAACTTGCCCAGCAAACCCTTGATGAACAGGCTCAGAAAGTCCGCGAAAGTGCTCACGCCGCTCTGATCGATTGGGCCCGCACCAGCGGCGAAGGAGCCGACTATACCGACAATCTCGCGGCGCAATGCCTTCACCCCGTCGGCCACTGGTTCGAGGTTCCTAACCTCCTTCTCAACGGCACCCTGGCCCGCCTTCTGGATGAGCGCCCTCAGCTCCAGGCGCTCATGCTTCACAACATCGACACCGTGGGAGCCCATCTCGACCCGGCTCTGCTTGGGCGACACCTCGCCTCCGGCTCGGCGCTCAGCTTCGAGGTCATCAGCCGCTACATCGATGATCGAGGAGGTGGCCTGGCCCGCGTCGATGGTCACGTAGAACTCGTCGAAGGCTTGGCTCTCCCGCGTGAAGAACTGGAGTTTTCGCTGTCTTACTACAACAGCATGACCACCTGGATTTCCATCGATGGCCTGCTTGCCGCGTTCGGCCTGGACCGGGAACGGCTTCGCGATGAAACCGCCGTGCAACAAGGTGTGCGCGCTCTCGCCCAACGGATGCCGACCTACGTCACGCTCAAAGAGGTCAAGAAACGGTGGGGCAGCGGCCAGGAAGATATCTTTCCCGTGACCCAGTTCGAGAAACTCTGGAGCGATATGACCCAGTTGCGAGAGCTGGACTGCAGCTTCTTCCTCGTCCCCAGACAACGCGGTCAGCAATTGAAAGAGCAAGCCCAGCTTGATGGCTGGCTCCGGGATGGCTCCGCCGCACACGTTGAAAAGGTTTGCACGTGGTAAGCTTCCCACTGGGTGAAGCGGACCGGTAATCGATCAACGGTCGAAGATTTCCAGATGGGAGTTGCCACGGGCATTTGATTTCGCCTAGGCTCAAATCCATGCCTATCGATCGCATCCGCGTTCTTACGCTGGCCCTCCTCCTTTCAGCGAGCCCACTCGGGCGGGCCCACGATAGCCTCTACCAATATCTGGAGATTCACTGCGAACCGTCGGGAGAGGTGGCCGTTCTCCTTACCGCTCATGCTGCGGAATTCTCAGCGGATCCGGACGTCGATCCAGCCAGCGTGGAGACACAATGGTTTGAGGCACTATCGAGAGAAGAACAGCAGGCGTTGATCGCCAAGGCGAATGCGTTTCTTCAGGTATCGTTCGGGCTGCATCTCACCCTCGACGACGGTAGCCAAGCTCCCTTGCCAATTCCAAAGATTCTTCCCTCGGCACCGATTGACGCAGAAGCGCGCCCCGGCTCGTTCACGGCTGAAGGCAGGCTACCGGCGAACGCGGAAACCCTCACCGTGACCTATGGCGGAGAGAAACGACTGTTGGTCGCCCTGATCCGACCGGGGATGTTTCCCAACATTCGCGATCTCGCCCCCGGTTCGAGAGACACCTTCGCCCTTCCGCCCAAACACAAACCCTGATGAAACCCCAGATTCCACTCCTTCTCCTGGCCCTTTCCCTCCAAGGACTGGCCAAGGAACTGCCGTCCTCCATCAACGTTTCTCCAGGAACGGTGAACGCGATCACCATCACCCGAGGAGAGAACCTTCTGGCGATCAACTCGAGCGGAGGAACTGCCTGCGACACCTTGCTCCTCACCCACGCCCGGAGAGACATCGTCCGAACGGCCCGTGCCAGCCAAGCAACTCACTATCTGGCCGGAGAGCAGAGCCTGAACATCATCAATGGCGCGAACGCGTTCTGGGAATCATGGTGGGAGGATCGCTTCAACTACTACCAACAACAAGTTACTCAGCTCCCGACCCGGTCGATCGACGGAATCCTTCCCTTGCCCAAGTCATCGTTCAACTGGGAGGGACTGTCGGTGGAGATTCTGCCCACACCTGGATATACTCGCGATGCAGTTACCTATCTGATCGAAATCGAAGACCAGAAAGTCGCCTTTATCGGAGATCTGATGTTGGAGGGAGGAAAGGTCCGCGATCTCTATTCTTTCCAAAACGAGATACGAGACGCAAAAATCGGTGGCTACCATGGATACCTTGGTCGGCTCTCGACTTGGCTTGAAAGCCTTGAAGCCTTGAGAAAGGAAGCCCCGGATTTCCTGGTCCCCTCACGAGGACCGATCAGCGCCAACCCGGATCAAGATCTGGAGAGAGCCATGGAGCAGGCGCGGGCGATTTATGCCAACTATCTCAGTACGAATGCGCTGCATTGGTATTTTGGAGAAGCCCGGATGAATACCTGTGCGGAACTGGTTCTGGGAGAAAATCATGGAGTCCAGGCCATGCCATTCGCAGAGCTCATCGACCTCCCGGATTGGTGTCGACATATCGGAACAACCAAGCTCCTTGTGTCTTCATCCGGACGAGGCTTCGCTCTGGATGTGGGAGGGAAACGGGCACTGGAAACGCTGCTTCAGATCGAAGCGGACGGACTCATCTCCAGTCTCGATGGCATCTTCGCGACCCATACCCACAACGATCATACCGCCGCCATTGAGGAAGCCTCGCAACACTTTGCTTGCCCGGTCTATGCCCTGCCGGAAGTTGCCGATGTTCTGAAGCATCCCGAACGCTGGTTTCTTCCGGGAGTTTCTCCTAACCGGGTTACCAACGTTACCACCGTGATCGATCGCCAGACGTTTCGATGGGAAGAATTCTCCCTCACCTTCTTTTTCTATCCCGGTCAAATGTACAATCACGGGGCGCTTCTGGTGGAGAAAGAAGGTCACGATCCGGTTTTCTTTATTGGCGATTCGTTCTCTCCATCGGGCATCGACGACTATTGCCTGATGAATCGCAATCTCATGCGAGAAGACACCGGCTACGCGCTCTGTTTTCGCCTGATCGAAGAATTACCGGAGAACACCTGGCTAGTAAACCAGCATATTCCTCATCTCTTTCGTTTTTCCAAGAAGGAACGCGATTTTCTCACGGCTCAATATCAACAGCGCACGAACTTGATTGCTGAATTCGTCGCCTGGGATGACGTGAACTATGCGATCGACGAACAGTGGGCGTCGTTCTATCCTTATGCGCAGACGGTCGTACCGGGTAAGCTCGCCGAAGCCGAAGTCCGATTGTGGAATCACTCCACCACGACTCGAACCTTCACCGTTCACCTGGAGAGCGACGCGGGTGCGATGCCGGCCGGAAAATCCGTGATCATCCCCGCTCGGGAAACTGCTTCGATCCCGTTCCAGATCGAACTTTCCGGGAAAACAGGGCTCCATGTAATCACAGCCACGATCGGCAGAGATGACGGGGTCGAGTCCCTCGCATTTTGTGAGACGCTGCTTCGCGTCAGCCCCGTTTCCAGCTCAGAGTGAGGCTTCTTTTTCTTGCTCATTCCTGGTTTCCCCTCCAACACTAACGCCATGTACTGCCCCTCTCTCGCCCGTTCGCTCCATGCCCTCTTCGCTTCGTTGGTTCTGTTCGGAATCAGCAGCCCAGCCTTCGGTGCGGATCAGCCCAATATTCTCATCCTTTACGCGGACGATCTCGGCTTCGGCGATCTCACCTGCTACAACGCGGAGTCGAAGATTCCCACGCCGAATCTCGATCAGCTCGCTGCGAATGGTATTCGGTTCACCAACGGTCACTCTTCTTCCGGCATTTGCACCCCCAGCCGCTATGCCTTGCTCACAGGGCGGCATCATTGGCGCGATTTTCATGGGATCGTCAATGCGTTCGGCGATTCCCCGTTTCAAGATGAACAACTCACCCTTCCGGAGATGCTGAAGGAGAGCGGCTACCACACGGCGGCGATCGGCAAGTGGCACCTCGGCTGGAATTGGGCCGCGATCCGCAAGCCGGACGCGGTTCAGGTGGGAGAAGGAAGGCAAAAAGCGTGGGGCCCGGACGCGTTCAACTGGGATCAGCCAATTCCAAATGGACCCCTCGCCCATGGGTTCCATCACTACTTTGGCGATACAGTGATCAACTTTCCTCCGTATTGCTGGATCGAAGATGATAAGGTGGTGAAAGCTCCGGATACGATGATGGATACCGCCAAGTGGAAGCCAATTAAGGAAGGGAACTGGGAATGTCGCCCCGGCCCGATGGCCAGCGATTGGGATCCCTACGAGAACATTCCCACGACAACGGCCCGCGCGGTGGATTATGTCAAAGCCCAGGCGAAAACGGACGAGCCGTTCTTCCTCTACTTCGCCTTTCCCTCTCCCCACGCTCCTATTATCCCCAATGACAAGTTTGATGGAAAATCACAGGCTGGTCCCTACGGTGATTTCGTCGTGGAAACGGATGATGCTTGTGGCCAGATTCTCACCGCTCTCGAAGAAAGCGGACAGGCAGAGAACACCATCGTGATCTTTTCCGCCGATAACGGCCCGGAGCACTATGCCTACCAACGCGACGAGACCTATGACCACTGGTCTTCTTATCCGCTACGGGGATTGAAGCGGGATATCTACGAAGGCGGTCATCGCGTTCCCTACATTGTGAAGTGGCCGCGCTTGGTCGAAGCGGGCAGAGTCAGTGACGCTCTCGTTTCACAAATCGATATCATGGCTACATTGGCTTCTGCCTTGGAGATTTCGCTACCGGATGATGCGGCAGTGGATTCCCATGATCTTCTGCCCTTGCTCAAAGGCGACGTGGAATCCGTTCGCTCCTCCCACGTGCATAATACCTACGCGGGTCAATATGCAATCCGAGACGGCAAGTGGCTCTTGATCGATCACAAAACGGGTTATCGGTCGCGCAAGAGTAAGGAATGGGAAGAGAAGCATGGCTATTCTCCAGATGATGAGGGCCCCGTCGAATTGTATGATCTGGAAGCGGATCTGGGACAACGGAAGAACCTCAGCAACGAGTATCCGGAAAAGGTTTCTGCGCTTCAAGCACTGCTGAAGAAACTGCAGGATGATGGGAGGTCGGTGTCTCGGTAGGGACGGTGCGCGGGCTCCGCAGAAGGCTCACGCAGAGCCGCAGAGGATTTTGCGGATGGGCTTTCGTTTTTCTTGGTGCAATTCGTGAAAATTCGCGGCCATTCGTGCCATTCGTGTAAAAAGACACGAACCTTCACGAAGCCCATCCGCAAAATCCAAAGCCTCCTCTGCGCCTCTGCGGCTCTGCGTGAGACCTCCTGCGGAGCCCGGGCCGTGGTTGTTTAGACACGAATGACCACGAATGACC
>CAYGQD010000025.1:0-51295 GCA_964351855.1 uncultured Verrucomicrobiales bacterium | reverse complement strand
TTCGTGAACATTCGTTTCTTTCGTGGAAATTCGTGTCGAAGGAAGTTTTGGAACACGAATTTGCAGGAATGACCGCGAATCGAATTGACCGCATTCGAATTTTTCCGACAGCCCCGTTAGCCGTGGGTTTCGAACCCACGGAACGCTCAACATCATTTTCTCGTCGCGTAGCGACCGATCATCGGTTTGCGCTCCCGGATGGCCATTTCCTACCCCGAACTCGCCTCCGATTGCGTCTTCTGAACCAAGAATCGCCAAGGCCTCATCCGCCCGGAAATCGAAGAACGTTTGAACGTTTCAGGGCCGTCGTAGCCGATCCGGCAACACTCATCGGCATGGAAGCCCGCCGGATTGAACCTGACATTCATTCCGGATGTGATTGCCTTCATCATCGCCATTCAGCTTGAGCGGTCGCTACGCGACGCATCCGGATTTTCGCATCGGGTCCGTGGGTTTCAAACCCACGGCTAACATGAACGGTCGCTACGCGACGATGGGCGCCACTGGGTCTTCGAAGATTCACGGTCGGAACAAAAAGATCTGGCAGCCCTCCCGAAATTTCGTAAACTCTTCTTCATGAAATCCTGGGTAGGCCTTCTCACTCTCCTTCTCATTCCCACTTTCCTGGCTACTGCTCAGGAACGCCACGCCCTCGTCATTGGAAACAGTGCCTACCAACACAGCCGAAAACTAGACAATCCGGTCAATGATGCCCTCAAGATGTCGGAACAACTAAATGCGGCTGGATTCAGGGTCACTTTGCTCCGCGATGCGAGTCATGAGCGTATGGAAACTGCCCTGAAAGACTTTGCCGACGATTTAACTCCAGCGTCCACTGCCCTTGTGTTCTATGCCGGACACGGCATTCAGGTTCGCGGAGTCAGCTATTTGCTGCCCGTGGACGCAGTGGCAGATGCGCCGGAGACCTTAAAATACGAAGCGGTGGCCTTGGACATGGCGTTGGACCTGTTGGACAAGAATGGCCAAGGTGCTGGGCTCAAAATCGTGATTCTTGACTGCTGTAGGGATGATCCTTTTGGCCAAAAGTGGCGTGGTAACCGCGAGACCGGCTCCAAAGGCATGGCAGCGCCTACCAGCACACCAAAAGGCACGGTTCTTTGTTTTGCGACCGCTCCTGGAGACGTAGCTAAAGACGGATTTGGTTCAAATAGCCCTTACACTAGTGGGCTTCTGCAGCATCTTTTTGCCGCTGGTCTGGAACTCGATATCGCCCTGCGGCGCGCCGGAGCTGCAGTCCAACAGGTAACCAAGGGAGAACAGACCCCATGGCGAAATAGCAACTTTAACGGAGAATTCAGGTTAGTGCCCTCAACGGCACAGACCCAGCCAAGTGATCATCATCCAGCAAATCCTTCCCAACGGGAACCCTTCAAATTGGTTACTGAACGATTGAAATCAAAGTATCAAAATAATGGCATCTCACTCATTGAAATAGATTCAAACGCAACTCTCCCACTGAACAAAGAAGGAGCGATTAAGTTTCCGGTTGTTCGGGGCCAAGACTACAGTGTCCTCATAACCGCTGGCCCACAATGTAATAGAATTTACGGCATGCTAGTGACCGAAATGAAAACGACATTCCACTACGAGTCTACTCAAGAACAGACCCTGGTAATGTCGTTTCGCGCACCATACAATGGGAGCATTGAGTTATTGCACCGCCTCCAGTCACTCGATAAGCAGAACCTTCAAACCGAGTATGGGGTCTACCTTGCCAGGGAGGAGTTAAACGCCCCACTCGTAAGCCAACCGAGCCTACCAGGCCTTACCAACACGTTGGAGATGTTGTCAGCAAGTCGGGAAAGATCAACTGCGGTAGAAGCTGCATATGCCATTGGGACCGTTGCAATGAAAGGGGGGCAATATGTGCAGCCCCTCGATGAGTTTTTTCTTAGCGACGGTGAAACAAAGCAATTCTCCATCCCCGTAACGAAGGACCTAAATTTCAGCCTCGTGGGTGCAACTGGCCCAATGGGTGAAATTTCCAGAATCCAAATTTCTGACACAAAAGGCACCCTTTTACTCGACGAACAGAATCAGGGACGCGTTTTTGGAGTTGATATCCCCTCCCGAGAAACGGGAGTGGTGAATGCATCGATCACAGTAAGATCGCAAGAAAATTGGATCGTCCCAGTTTGTTTGCTTGTTGGTCGTGGAAATGAGCAATTATTGAGTCGTGAAATACCCACCACTCGATTTGACGAGTCACCTACCAGAATCGTTGAACGGCTAGATTATAGCTATCAGTCACCAGGCCAACTTGTATCACAGATTTCCAGTTTTTATCAGGAGCGGGGATTCTATGTTATGCCCATTGAATCTGGGGAATTGAAGAGTGCATCATCTCGAATTGTATCAATCCCAGTCACTTTCGGTTTGGATTACGTGATTTATGTGGCAGTAGGCGATGCCATAAGGAGCGTAAATCTGCAAGTTGACTCGGATTTGCAATCCAGAATAGGGAGCGACGAGCGCAATTTCCGGTCAGCCGTCGTTCCGTTTCGAGCGCTAGTCAATGGTGAAGTTAAGGCAACAATTAGTGTAGTCGGCTTTTCAGGAGAAAAGGATTCCAGTTTTACAATCTACGTCGGCAGAAGAGGAACTTTTTCACAATGAATCGTGTGCTGATTCCCATCAGCAAAATTCCCCTGCTCAGGAACACCACGCGTTCATCATCGGCAATGGCGCGTATGAAGAACCGCTCGATCTGCGCAATCCCACGAATGATGCCGACGATCTCGCCGCCGCGCTTTCCGGGCTGAACTTCACCGTCGCCAAAGAGACCAATCTGGATCTGGACGAGATGAAGGACGCGGTCGTTGCTTTTCGCCGAACGCTGGAGCCGGGCGATGTGGCGCTCTTTTTCTACGCCGGGCACGGCATGGAGGTGGGCGGGGTCAATTACCTCATCCCGCTCAAGGCACAGATCCGCGAGGAATTCGAGGTGAAACGGCTTCGATGCGATTCGACTCCATCTATCGATCGCCAGCGTTTCTCACAAGCCTATCCATCAAGGCTGTTTGATACGTCCCGCCAGGTCGGGGGCGAAGGCGAGGAAGTGCCGCAGGTTCAGGGTCAGAATTTCGTTGGCCTTACACTTTCGGGCCGCAGCGAGGAGAAGCAGGTCATAGATTGCTCCGCCCCTGACTCCTGCGGCCTCGGCGGACTCGATCACTTGGGCGTATTCATCGCTGGTCAGGGTAATCGGAGTCAGCCGATCGATCACATTGACGCGCACCATTCGGGCAGCATCGCCGGGAGTCAGCTTTGCCGCCAGTCGGCCCCCGGAAAGGATCGCAAAGCATTCGGCCAGGGAATGGGTCGCAACGAATCCGGTTTCGGCGGTGCGTAGCGCCTCGGCACAGGCTTCGTGGTGCGTTTCGTCCTCGATCATGGCGGCGACGAGAACCGAGGAGTCGAAAAAAACGCTCATGCCACCTCCACTCAGCGCCGGGATTCACGCAATTCACCAAGGGCACCCACCGCGTCAAATGGGTCGCCGTTCCTGGACAGGACGAGTAGCCCGTCGCGATCCACCAGTTTCCCGCTGGTGCCAGGCCCGGGCGGCGGAGTCACCGGCGTCAGTTCCAGATGATCGCCCTCCACCTCGACCCGAAAGGTCGCGCCGGTTTCCAGGCGCAACACCTCGCGGACAGCGCCAGGCAAGGTGAGGCGTCCGTCGCGATCCATCGTGACATGGGTTTCAGACATTGCTGAAGGTTAGCTTTCGGGAATGCAGAAGTCAATGGTTCCCCCGAAGCACGAATCTGGGCCACGGATTCCGAAAGCAAGGATACGCAACGTTGCCAAACAGCTTGGACTTGTGCATACTTTCCGGGATGAAATATCTGGTAGGTTTCCTTTACTTCCTCGTTTCCGTGGCCTGGCTCCCCGCCCAGGAACGCCACGCGCTCGTCATCGGCAACAGCGACTACGAATACAGCCGCGATCTGGAGAATCCGGACAACGATGCTCAGAAGATGGCGGAGCAGCTCAAGGCGGCGGGGTTCTCTGTGACCTTGCTGCGCGATGCAAAGCATGAGCGGATGGAGTCGGCGTTGAAGGATTTTGGGCGCGGGTTGACGCCGGATTCGACTGCGCTGGTCTTTTACGCCGGGCACGGGATCCAAGTTCGCGGGGTCAGTTATCTGCTGCCGGTGGATGCGGAGGCAGATGCGCCGGAGACGTTGAAGTATGAAGCCGTGGCCCTGAACATGGTGATGGATGTGCTCGACAAAGGCGGCCAGGGCGCGGGGCTCAAGATCGTGATCCTGGATTGCTGCCGGGACGATCCGTTTGGCCGGAAATGGCGCGGTAGCCGGACCGCCGCCGGAACAAAGGGCATGGCGGCACCTACCAGCACCCCGCGGGGCACGGTGCTTTGTTTCGCGACCGATCCCGGGGATGTGGCGAAGGACGGTGCCGGCTCCAACAGTCCCTACACCACCGGCTTGCTCACGCATCTCTTCGCTCCGGGTGTCGAACTGGACCGAGCCCTGCGTCGCGCCGGTGCGGAAGTGCAGAAGATGACCAACCGCGAACAGAACCCGTGGCGGAACAGCAATTTCAATGGGGAATTCACCCTGGTGCCCGCAAGCGCTTCTGCCACCACGACGATGCGGCCGCCGGCGCGGCCCACGCCAATCCCGACGCCGGTTCCCGCTTCCCCCAGGCCGGGGAATCGCCAACCCGGGGATAAGCTGGAAGTGAACCTGGGATCGGGCAAAACGATGGTCTTTCGCTGGTGCCCGCCGGGCGAGTTCCAGATGGGCAGCCCGCCGAGTGAGGAAGACCGTGACGATGACGAAACGCAACACACGGTGAGATTGACGAAAGGCTTCTGGATGGGGCAAACCGAAGTGACGCACGGCGAGTATCAAGCGATTGAGGGCGAAAATCCCAGCAACTTCACGGGTTCAGAAGAGCTTCCCGTCGAGCAAGTGAGTTGGGAGGATGCTACTGGATTCGTGGCGGAGTTGAATCGCCGTTTTGGCTCGCAATTGCCAGCGGGACATCGGTTTGCATTGCCGACGGAGGCGCAGTGGGAATATGCCTGCCGAGCGGGAACGACGTCGGCATATAGTTTTGGAAATACGCTATCTAACGAGCAGGCCCATTTTGGACAAGGTTTTTCGGGAAAGACGAAGGAAGTGGGAAGCTATCCAACCAACGCCTGGGGCCTATACGACATGCACGGGAACGTGTGGGAATGGTGCCAGGACTGGTATGGGGAAGATTATCCGAGCGGCACAGTGAGCGACCCTAACGGCCCTACAGACGGCTCCATCCGCGTGCACCGCGGCGGCAGCTGGAGCAGCTACGCGTCCGTCTGCCGGTCCGCCTTCGCTTCAGGTTCCTCGCCCACGGTCCGCATCAACTACCTGGGCTTCCGGGTGTCCGTCAGTTCCACTCAGTAAGTCCAGCCAAGTGGCCGGAGGCCCGTGCGGAGCACGCCCAAGCGCAGGCAAGCGGGACGCTGGGGCCCCACGGTAGTGGGGAAAGCGGCGCGGCGCAGCCGGAGCGTTCTAAAATTTACGAGCGCGAGCGAGTCAGCCTTCCCTCATCGCGCAGCGATGGCGAAAAAAATTCGAAATACCGAATGTCCCCAAAAGAGCCGCCCGGAACGTTGGGCATGGCCATCCGGCGCACGCTTACCAGCACCGGGCGGCCTGGATTTGGTTGGGTTTGCCCGCGAGCCTTGCGGTAGGCGGGGCGGGAACGCGACCGGTTCCACTCAGTATTTTTCGTTTCTCGTAGTGCTCCACTTCTTTTCCCGAATGGAGCTGACGGACACCCGGAAGCCCAGGTTGTTGTTGCGGTTCGTGGGCGAGTTCCTGTTGCGATTGGCGGACCGGCAGTTTGGGCAGAGTGGAAAAACTGGGACGAGCGGCCGTATTTACTACCGGTCGAAAAAGTCACTTCGCATTCGTATTGGGATGCGGCGCTTTTTCCGGCTGAGAGTGCTGTTCAGATCTCCGTGAGAATACTCATCTCCGTCCCGAACCATCATCCTCAGCCGAAAAAATCGCTCGCAGGCCGCACCGCCCCACTTTGTCCACGCTGCCCCAGCGTTGTTGTTCCAACTGCTGCCGCGGTTCACGCGGTTGGAGCCGTATCTGACCGCGCTCCAGTGCCAAAGATGACACGACGGCGAAAGCGTTGGCAAGCGGCACGTTTTGTAAAAGCGACCAACGCCGCCCCACTGTCCATCGCCTCCGCCTCGGTGATCAGGCCCAGTTCTAATTCGGTACTCGGCAAAGATACGTGCTCTGGAAAAACAAATCAGAGAGACCGTTGCACGCCAACCCCTTGGAATGTCGCGTAGCGACTGATCATGTTAGCCGTGGGTTTCAACCCACGGAGATGAGACGCCAAAACCCGGCCCGTCGCGTAGCGACCGCTCAAGCTGGGAAGTGGCCATTTTACCCCCAAAGGTACCGCGGATCATATTCCACAGCGTGCTTCTCCAAGAGCGCCACGTATTCCTCCTCAAAGGTTCGCTTCTTGTGGTGTTCGCGCTGATTTGCAATGTAGGCGATTAAGTCCGGGATCGCGGAGGCGCTCGCCGTGAAGGCGGCATATCCATCTTGCCAGCCGAAGCGTCCCGCTATCAATCCGGACTGATTGATCGCTTTGGATGAACCGCCTTTGAGACGCTTCATCGCGTCCGAAACCGTCAGAGTTTTGGGAATGTCTAACAACGCGTGAACGTGGTTTTCAATTCCTCCAATCCGGCGAGCGTGCATGCCGTGAGTTTTGGCCGTTTCCGCTACAATCGCCCAGACGCGTCCTTCGATTTCCGGGCGAATCAACGCTTGGCGATTCTTGGTGCTGAAGACGCAATGATAGGCGAGTTCGGTGTAGGAATTGGCCATCCGGGAGCGTAAACCGATGATCGGTCGCTACGCGACGAGAAAATGGTCTTGAGCTTCCGTGGGTTGAAACCCACGGCTAACATAAGTTGTCGCTACGCGACGACGGGTTGTCGGTTCAACTGGTATCGGGTGAATGTCACACCCGATTTCCCTCAAATCCGCATCCGTTTGGCAACCCCGCCGCGACATCTCCGCCGACTGCTCATTGCTGAAAATCGCGAATACCGGGATGCCTTCCTTTTCTGCGGTGTCTTTGCGGAGATGGCGCAATCGGGCGAAGACCTCAAATTCCTCCGGTTTCAGCACCTCTTTGTAGTCAATGCGCTGGGCGCTACCGCCACCGAGCGCGGATTTTCCGCGTCCAGGTTCCAGGTAATCGATGCAAAAGGCCCAGAATGAATCTTCTCCGGCGGCAACCCACTCGTTCCGTACGGCCAGGATTCGGTGAGCGCGAAGAAAGCCGTTGAGTTGTTCGGTTTCGCTTCCGTCGTCATTCGCGCGGATTTTGAAGAGTTGGTAGGGCATGATCTCGCAGAAAAATTTCGCCCGCTTCGCGGTGTTTTCAAGAGACTCGCTGCCGCTCGTTGATTTTAGAACGCTCCGGCTGCGCCGCGCCGCTTTCCCCGCTCTGGCGGGGCCCCAGCGTCCCGCTTGCCTGCGCTTAGGCGTGCTCCGCACGGGCCTCCGGCCACTTGGCTGGACTTACTGAGTGGAACTGACGGACACCCGGAAGCCCAGGTTGCTGAGGCGGATCGTGGGCGAGTACCAGTTGCGATCGGCGGACCGGCAGTCGGACGCGTTGCGGTTCCAACCGCCGCCGCGGTTCACGCGGTAGGAGCCGCTGGAAGGGCCGGTGGGGTCGCTCACAAAGCGATCCGGGTAATCGTCAAAACAGTCCGCACACCACTCCCAGACGTTGCCGATCATGTCGTGCAGGCCCCAGGAATTGGCCTGCTTTTGGCCAACCTGGCGGGGCCCGGCTCGCCCGCCGGGATACTGCTTTTCTTCCCAATCATCCGTGCTCCACCCGCGACCTTCGTAACCGACACTGCTGTTTCCACCGTACCAGGCAATATCGTCCAGTTCCGGCCCATTCCGCTTTCCCTTGATCGTGAGTTTTCCGTTGTAGAGCGCGGTGCTGGTCCCCGCTCGGCAGGCGTATTCCCACTGCGCCTCAGTTGGCAGCCGGTATTCCCAGTTTGCGGGGAGTCGTCCCGCCGCCCGTTCGCGCAGGGTCAGTTTGTGGCAGAATTCTACCGCATCGTTCCAACTGACAAAATAAATGGGGATCTGTGCCGATTCTAAACCAATGAGCTCGTTCGGATCCTTGTCCTTGGAATACCCCCAGTGGTCACGAAAACTCTCCTTCTTTCCATCGGACCAATGGATGATCGCATCATCCTGCAGGGCGGCTCGTGCCTGATCGGCCAGGGATTTGCCCATCACCGTTTCCCACTCGCCCTGGGTCACCTCGTGTTGGCCAAGCCAGAACCCGTTGCTCAGTTGAACGCGGTGGCGGGTTTCGTCGTCATCCCGGCCGTCCTCGCTGGTCGGGCTACCCATCCAGAATTCGCCCGGCGGGCACCAAATCAATTGGCTTCCCAATGCGGTGCGCTTCGTTTCGCCAGCTCGGGTTCCAACAAACGGATCGCGCGGATCTGATTTCGGTGGTGTGGGCACCGTTGGGGTGGTGCTGCCCGGCAACAGCGGATAACTACTAAACGCGGCGAAACTCTTGCCGCTGCCATCAAAGCGAATCCAGGGCTCCGAAGCGGTGACCCGCGACGCGACGCCGGAGAAAACTGCGGCAACGCTCTTCCCTGGCGATTCCAGCTCTGTGAGCAACGCGCCGGTGAACGGGCTGTGACCACCGCCCCCCACATCCGGCACCGTCGCGCCCGGAGCACCGGCGTAAACCAGCATTGTTCCCGCCGCCATTTTGCCCTGCGCGACCTCCGCCAGGCCAGCCCCGGCCGACCGCGTCCGCAACCAACTCCGCGTGCCGAACGGATTATCCCGGCAGCAATCCAGGACCACGACCTTGAGTTTGGCCCCGGATTTTCCCATATCCTCGAGCACTTTTTTCAGCGAAAGCGCCTCCAGGCTGAGATCCACCTCCTCGGCCAACTCCGCATCGATCGGCAACAGGTAATTCTCGCCGCGCACCTCGATTCCGTGTCCCGCGTAGAAAAAGAGCGCACTCTCCGCATTGCGCGCGCCATCGCAGAACGTGCTCAAGGCCCGGAGCATCCCGCGGACATCGGCATCGTTGGCGGTGGTGACCTGATAACCCGCGTTCTCCAACCGTTCCGCGACCGCCGCCGCATCGTTCTTCGGGTTTTGCAACGTCGGGGCGTTTTGATACGCGTTGTTGCCAATGACCAGCGCATGGCGCTCTTGGGCAATGGCGAACGAGGCGAAGGCGAGAACGGTGCAGAGTCCTACCCAGATTTTCATGGGGACGAAGATAACCAACATTCGATGCCGGGGCGAACCAAAAAATGAGGGGAGTTGTTCATCGGAAATTTCCGGATAGCACCAACGCCGCGAACGTCCATTCACACCTCTCACAACACACTTCATCCCAACTGAAATGTCCGCAGCGAAAGCTGCCTTGGGTTACGTTTAGTGATGTATAACGAAGTTAACGCGCTTCACCCGAGGCCCGCCGAACCAAAATTTCCAAGTCGCCCATTCGAACGGGCGTCCCATCGCGTTCGAGCGATTCCAAAGCGGCTAAGGCGATTCGGTTAGACGGAGATCCGTTCCGGCGGGAACGCCAGTTTTCCAAGGTTCGCACACTGGAACCGATCGCATCGGCCAGGATTTGGTTCGCTTCGCTCTTCTTCATTCCCGTCAGTCTCACCCTAAGACAAATTTGCGTCAAATGGCGCAATTTAAGATGGCATTATTGCGCCATATGGCGTATTCTTTTCAACAACTTTATCCTATGAAGACCCTCACCTTTCAACGCGGTAACGCCAAGCTCGGCCGACACATTTTCACCTTTTCCCTGCCAGCTGGCTATACCTGCCCGGGAGCGAAGGATTGCCTCAGCTTCGCCCATCGCCAGACCGGGAAGATTCGCGATGGAAAGGAAACGCAGTTCCGCTGTTTTGCGGCGAGTCAGGAAGCAGCATTCCCGAGCGTGCGCCGATCGCGTTGGGCGAATTTCGAAGCATTGCAGGAAGCAGGAACGCGTGAAGGCATGGCGCAATTGATCGCTGAGAGCCTACCCAAAGCAGCAAAGATGGTTCGGATTCATGTTAGTGGCGATTTCTTTTCCGCTGATTACCTGGCCGCCTGGATGGACGTCGCGCGCCAGAATCCGGATGTGGTCTTCTACGCTTACACCAAATCGATTCCGTTCTGGGAACGCATCGCAGGCGAACTGCCTGCAAATTTTCGACTTACCAAATCTTTAGGTGGAAAGTTTGACGAGCACGGCGAGAACCTGAAAACCGCACGCGTCGTCTACACTCCGGAAGAGGCCGAAAACCTGGGTCTGGAAATCGACCACGACGACTCCCACGCTTACGACGAATCGCAGGAGGATTTTGCACTGCTCATTCACGGCACGCAGCCGAAAGGCTCAAAAGCGGCCGGAGCCATCCGCGAATTGAAACAGCGCAAGGTTGCATTCAGCTATTCCAAGAAATAGCGGTGCAACCGTTATGGACGCCGACCTGATCGAATACCTCGCCAAAATTTCCCAGGATTTGAAAGCCAGCCTCGAAGCGTACGACAACGCCGAAACCGCGGATGAGTGTGACGTGCACATGACCCGCCTGCGCGGCGCGATCGAAGAGCTCGAGAATCTGATTCAAACCCTGAAAGACTAACTACTAACTCAAGACGAAATGAACAAGCACTTCAAGAATCTCCTCATCAACATCGGTATTGCTGTCCTGGGCTTTGTGTTCCGGAAGCTGTTTGCGTGATCGATCCTATTGAAGGACAACGTGCTTTCTCTTTCCTAACTCTATGTCACGCAAATTCATTGAGCTTGCGGAAGTGATGCAATTTGTGCCGTGCCTCAGCCTCCTCGCAACCACCCAAACAGCCCACTCCTTTTTGGCTTTGCCCTTCTCAATTGATCATAGTCTACCCCAAGAATACCTGCGATGAGTTTCAGTTTCCCGGCTTCGAGCTTTTCAGCATAGGCCGCTACTTTCCGTCGAATCTCGGCCTTAGAATGATTTTCGCCGCTCCTCTTAAGATATTTTTCGTAAGCTGCAGCGGAAGTGAAACCTTCCATGCCGTGTCCCGTGCGAAAATCGACGGCAAGAGGTTCAGTCTTGCGTAGTGGCTCGGGAAAACACTCTTCTTTCGCGTCACCCGGCTCACCGGCAATAATGAGCGAGAACATTCGATCTCCGCGCCCAAGTTCTTGGAATTGGGAAATTTCCGCGGCGACATACTCGCTTTGGACCGCGCTAGGCGAGCAAATGGTGATCATGCAACGTGATTTCCGAATTGCATCACTAATCGCTTCGGCAAGGTCAGCAGAGGCAGGCAATACTTCTTCATCACGGAACACAGGATAGATCCTGTCTGGAATAACCTCGCCGCGATCGTTCTTCGTGCCGACAAGCTCTGCGGGCACCTGATATTGCTCGATTTCCCGCTGCAACCAAGATGCCCACTCCCGATCGGCTTCGCGATTGTCCGAATGTCGGTAGGCCATAAAACACCAAAACTTGAACTGCCACGACTTGTCTTCGCCAGGTGGGTTCACCTCTCCCACCGTCCCAAGCGTTGGAGTCATAACTTGAGGTTGCGACGTTGACGATGAGTTGTCGTTTTCTAAGGGAAAGCGTTCCAAGGCTTCTCTGGCATCGCTGGGACGCTGGTTTATGTCTCGATCAATCAACCACATCACCCAATTGCAAACGTCCTCGGATAGATCGGGCCTAATTTCTTTCAACGCCCTTACGTTGTGCTGAAGATGTGCGGCCATGACCTGTGGCGCAGTCTCTCCAGCAAACGGATAAACCCCCGTTAGGCTATAATAGAATATTGCCCCCAATGCATAAAGATCTGTGCGAGAGTCAAGCTTGCCGCGCTCAAACTGCTCTGGAGCCATAAAGTGAATGGAGCCAAGAATTGAATCGTCTTGATTCATCGTTTGCTTCGATGGACCGGACTTTATTTTGGCCATCCCAAAACCCAAGATCTTGATCTGAAACTTTCCGCTAGGCCGCCAGATTACCATCAGATGACTCGGATTGAGGTCACGATGTTGGAGACCTATCGCTTGGGCTGCGATTAGGGCTTCAAGCGTTTGATTCGCGACGTCGGAGAAATCCTTGAACGTCAATAATCCTCGATTCACGGTTTCTTCTAGAGTCTCGCCACTGAGTAATTCCATTACCAGAAATTCCCCCGATTCGTCCCTACCTACGTCGTGCACGGTAACTATATTCGGATGGTTGAGTGCCGATAGGGTCGTCGCCTCGTGCAGCAGCTTGTCCGAGGTGTCATCGATCACTCCCTGAGGTGCGTCCTCTGGAATGAGGCGTCGCTTCAGAGCAACTTCTTTTTGTAGCTGAGTATCGAAGGCTTTGTAGATGACCGATTGCCTTCCTTGAGCGATTGCGCCTTGGATTTGGTAACGGCCACCGCTGGCCGTTGGACCTTCGGATTCCTTGGTAACACCATCTTCGACTTTGGAATCAGCGTGATGTTGTTCTTCAGCGAAATCGCCAAGCCTAGCTCGCTGATTTGATTTAGCCAGGACTAGTCGAAATCCGAGGGAACTCCCCCTGTAGTCGGGATCGTGGCGATAGCGGCAACCTGAACGACCGAAGTGAGCGGAACCATTCCAGCTCCCGCCGCGCACAACTCGAGCGTTGCCAGTTTCAGGGCCAGTCGGGTTCGTGACGGTGTTTGTTCCCAAATCCGGTTGATAACGGTCTGCGCACCATTCCCAAACGTTTCCGTGCATGTCTTGAAGGCCCCAAAAATTTGGAGCTTTTTCACCGACGGAATGTGTCGTTTCTCCGCTATTCTCGGAATGCCAGCCCAAAGACTCAAGATCTTCGTTCGCGAACGGTCCGATCGTCCCCGCACGGCACCCATACTCCCATTGTGCTTCTGTTGGTAAAGTGTAGGCCTGATCTTCATTCAACCGACCAGCCTTACGTTCAGATACAGTCAACGCATCGCAAAACCCTAGCGCCTCTTCCCAGCTCACAAAGTAGATGGGGTGATCATCTCCAACTCCCGTCAATTCGCCCGTGCCGCCTTTGTTTGCTTGGTCAGTGACGGTCGTTCCCATAACCTTGTTCCACTGTTTTTGCGTCACCGGTGTCTTTGCCAGCCAAACGTATTCAGTCAAGTGCACCTCGTGCTGGGTTTCTTTGGCCTCGAAAGGTTCACGACCTTCCTCGTCCGGGGGGCTCCCCATCGTGAACGTGCCGGCCGGCAGACATAGCATCTCAGAGCCAATACTATTAGTGAAATCGGCAGCGATGACGTCTGCGCTCCGGGCTTCTGCCTGCCCATCGGCCTCTTGGGGCAGCTCCAGCTGCGCCGCGACGTCCTTCGCTGGTGTGTTTTGCCGGGCTAGAGCTAGGCGAAAACCAAGGGAGTCGTCCTGGTCGCCAGTATCGTATCTGCCGCGGGCCGCTGAGCGGCAGAACTGAACGGCGCCGCTCCAGCACCCCCCGCAAATCACGCGGTAGTCACCAGTTTCTGGTCCCTCCGGGTCTGTGCTAACTGAATCCGCGCACCACTCCCAGACGTTTCCAGTGACATCGTAGAGGCCCCAAGGATTTGGGTCAAAGGTCCACACCGGCATCGTGGAATCGGTCGGCAGGCCATTTTCCTGGAAATATTTTTTCTGGTCGCCAGCGAGTGGTCCATTTCCCGCATTGGCGCGGCCTTCCTCCCATTCATTCCCCCACCAGAATGGTGTGGTGGTTCCAGCGCGGCAGGCATATTCCCACTGTGCTTCGGTCGGGAGGGTGTATTCCCAGCCTTCCGGCGGGGAAGCGGTTTCATTGAGCCTTGCGCAAAATTCCATCGCATCGATCCAACTAACTTTTTCCACCGGCGCGTCGGGGCCAGCATTCTGGAACTGGCTCGGGTTGCTGCCCATGACTTTTTCCCATTGGGCCTGAGTCACGGGCGTTTCGGCAATGAAGAAGTCTTCGCTCAGGGTGATAGGGTGGGCGGTTTCTCCCTCTCCCATTGTGAAGGTTCCATCCTCCAGGCAGAGCATTTTCATCCCGGCAGGATTCTCAAAGTCGCGCTCTTTCAATGCATCGCCCCTGGGGCCGACTCTCTTCTCGGTGTCATCATCTTTTTTAGGCAGGCGGACAGGGCGGATGCCATAGTTGTTCTGTCCCTCCGTAGATGTAGGCCAGAACCGCGCAGAAGACCGGCAGTAGCGATCCTCATGCCACCAACACGCGCCCCGTAAGACGCGGAAATGACCACTTTCAGGGCCGGTTGGATCAACTACAGCTTCATACCCGAGATGTTCGGTATACCAATCAAGGCACCACTCTACTACGTTCCCATAAAGATCGTAGAGCCCCAGACTATTTGGCTTCTTCAACCGGATTGGATGGGTACTTTCGTCCGAGTTCTCTTTATACCAACCTAACTGACCTAATGGGACTCCTGTCACATACCTATCTGTTTGCGTTCCTGCACGACAAGCAAATTCCCACTCAGCTTCGTATGGGAGCCTATACTTCCATTTCGGGTCTAGCGCGGAAAGCTTTTCGCAGAATCGAACTGCGTCTTCCCAAGTAACCCGTTCCACTGGAGCATCAGTCCCTGCCTCCTGAAATCCACTTGGATTCCCTTCCTCCATTATCGACGTCCACTGTTCCTGAGTTACCGGAGCATCTGCGATCTCAAAATCCCGAGTCAACGTAACCTGATGAAGATCCTCATCGTCTTCGCGCCCTTGTTCGCCCTCGGGACTTCCCATCAAAAATTTACCTGCCTCTACAACTGCAAACTGCATTCCGTGTGGGCCTCTATCCTTGCTTGCTTGGACCTGCGTCTCGGGTTCCAATTCCGCGACCTCCTTTGGTGTTTTTTGTCGGCGGACTGGGCGGAAGCCAAGGTCGCTGCCCTGATAGCTAGGAACGCCCCCGTCCCGAAAGGCTGAACGGCAGCGCCGAGCAGGGTCGCCCCAGCCCCCGCCGCGAACCACGCGGAGGGCCCCAGATTCTGGCCCTTGTGGGTCGGTTGCGGGCTCGGGTGCAAGGTTTTTGGTGAACCAGTCCTGACACCATTCCCTTACATTTCCGTGCAGGTCGTAAAGCCCCCAGGCATTGGGCTTGTTCTGCTTCACTGGATGGGTTCTAGAATCGCTGCTGTCCTCAAACCATCCCAAATCCGCCAAGTCCGCGCCCTTCACATTGAACCTCTTTGTGGTTCCGGCCCGGCAAGCGTATTCCCACTGCGCTTCGGTGGGCAGGGCGTATTCCCACTCTTCATCCAACTCCAGTTCATTGAGCTTGACGCAGTAAGCGGTCGCATCCTTCCAACTGACCCGCTCCACCGGTGCATCCTCACCACTTTCTGTAAAATTACTTGGGTTTCTACCGCCCATAACTGCGATCCACTGGGCCTGTGTCACCGGTGCCTCTGCCATCCAAAAATCCTGCGTTAACGAAACTTCGTGCGGCGTTTCGTCGTCGTAGCGCCCTTCCTCGCCTTTCGCTCTGCCCATCGTGAAGCTGCCGGCGGGAATGTGGTTGAAGATCAACCCGCCTGGCCCGCAGTGTTGATCGAATGCAAGCCCTAACTCCATTGCGGCCGCAGTGACTACATCAACTTCCGCACGATCTGTAGGACCCGGTTGCCCATATGGAGGATCAAACAATAAGGCGATATCGTTCCAGCCCCCTTGTGGATTCTTCTTTCGCAGGTTTCGGAGAGCAAAGGGAAGAACTTCCCAAATCGGCCTTTTGTATCTCTCCGCTAATGCGTGGGCTTCATTGTTTAGTTCTTGGTTCTCACCAAGGTTCGTGAGGCCAATCTGACTACGGTTCCATAAACCCAAAAGTAAATTGCAATCCCTTATTACGGTAGCCGGTTGGGCAGTCGAGGTTTCCCATCCGCTTGTTACATGAAACCCGATCGCGCCGTCCGGGCAATTGGCAGCAAGTTCTTGCCAATCTTTCGCTATTATGTCGAATTGACTTGGATCCCTTTTTATGGCCGCATCCCACAGTTCAATAGATTGCGATGGAACTCGGTCCATGCGTCCCTCCCTGCTGCGATATATTCGCAACACGAAAGCATAAACACTTCCAAGCATTTTATTGTCGTCCAACACTACCCTCTCGACAGGCCATGCCAGTTGATCATCATCCGCAAAGAATTCAATTTGAGGATCAAGGACGGTCAGCGCGCTATCTCCGATGGAATGCCTGAGCCACCTAGTCAGGCCCCTAAACAGTGGCTCCAAAGCCAAATCCATTGACTTTCCACGAGCGAAGTTCGCGGTCGGAACGGCTTCAAACGGAATTTCCGCTTTGTCTTCGCCCAATAGCAGACAACCCGCCAAGCCTACTTTGCTGATTTCCGGTTGAAGGTTGATGCGAACTTGTACCCGCAGCGTCTGATCAAGGTCGGTCTCGGTGAGCCATTTTTCGCGGATACGCTCGCCAAAGAACAGCACGTTTTCGGCGGCAGCCATGCGCCTGAGCCATTCGGCCAAGCGCTCAGCATGGAGTTGCGTCTGTTCGTTCGGATGATTGGCCAACCAACGCTGGCATCCGATGGCAAAACGGAAGAGTTGTGGCCCCTGAAAGCGCCCTAGATTGGTAATTACATCGTGAACGTTGGTGCTTTGGTCCCAATGGAGGAATCGCTCAGGCGACGTCGTAAGCCCCAAGCTAAGGTAATAGAGCCGCGCCAGATCGGAGCGCGTCGGCAGTTCACCGTTCTGGTTTCGGATCTCAGTGAGGATCGCGTAGAATTCCGCTGCCTGTGCACTGCGCTCCGCCGGAACCGCAAGGTCCTTCCACAGTTGCTGGACCAAATCGTCAATGTCACGCTGACGCCGACCAGCATCTGTGGTGTCGACTCTGGCGAAGAGATGCGATTGGGTCAGTTGGCAACCGTGCATCTCCTGGGGCAGTTCTTCATTCGTTAGTGGCCGAGCAGCAGAATCCGCCGCCCCAAATAGAACCGGAACGATCTTGTTCGCTACTATCCCGGCGCGGATTTCCCGCCGGACCCAGTCGTCTTCGTCGTCAATCCGCCGGGGATTCTCGTTAGCCCCCAGCCAGAACTGCACATCGCTGATGCAGACAACCAGTTTCTCACAATCCTCCAGAGCCGGAAGAATTTCCTCCTCGAAACTTCGGCCCGCAGTGATCTCCTCTTTGTCTCGGAACACTTGCCCTGGGATCTTCGTGTGCAGGGCATGATAGAGATCCGAATTGTAGCAGTCCGCCAACAAATCTCCTCGCCGATAAGAAATAAAAACTCGATATCCCCCAACTTGGGACAGCGGCTTGCCCAGCTTCGCTCTCTGTTGTTTATTGGCGAGGACTGGTCGAAAACCGAGAGAATCAAGTCGGCCGCTAGGAGTGTATTTGAAACGAAAGGCTGAGCGACAGTGTAGAGCGGAACGAGACCAACTTCCGCCACGAACCACACGGGCGCTACCAGTCTTTGGACCCTCGGGATCTTCCAGAGCTCCTTCGCCAAGTTTTTCCTCGTACCAATCAGCACACCATTCCCAGACATTCCCATGCATATCGTAGATATTCCATCCGTTCGGCTTCTTGCCCCGCACTTCATATGTTGTTGACTCGCTGTTGCCTCGAAACCAGCCATAGTCTTCCAAGCCCTCGCCCGCATAAGCCGTCTCGGTCTCGGCCCGGCAGGAATATTCCCACTGCGCCTCGGTAGGAAGGGAGTAAGCCTCGATTTCGTCGATGTTGCCGCTGTCTCGATCCTGTTTCGTCAACCGGTCGCAAAAGCGCAGCGCGTCCTCCCAAGTCACAAAATAGACAGGATGTGCATCGCCCTCGCCAGTAGTCTTGTCGGAGTCTAGCGTTTTGTTCTTCTCTAATTCCCGGATCGTGGTCCCCATAATCGCCTGCCACTGACTTTGAGTAACAGGAGTCTGAGCCATACGGAACGGCTGGGTAAGGATGACGTGGTGCTGGGTTTCATCGTTGCTGCGCTTCTTCTCGCTCTCCGGACTCCCCATCCAAAACTCTCCTGATGGGATACCAATCATGGTCATCCCGGCAGAATTCTTCTCGATATCAGACGGGCGATCATCCGCAACAGAGACTTCTTCTGGCGGGATTGTTGTGTGCTCGGTCGGAGCTTGAGGAACTGGCTTCGGCAACGGTTCCCCATCGATAATCCGCCGGATTTTGACACCTTCTCTGGCACGCTCACCATCAAACTGCTGCCAGACATGGCTTAGCACCCGCGCCAATGGGATCAGTTCCTGGGTAGGCGCAGATCCTTCGCCCTCAGCCGCGGGCCCAATCACGTCGATCCCAAACGGGTTGGGGCCAAAATGCTCAGTGAGATAATCGCCAACGATGCGCTGGACTTGCTCGGCTTTGTCGAAGCTGTTACCGGGTCCGTTGAAGAGGGCGTCACGTAGATAGTGCTCGCCGGCTTCCGTGTCACCACGACGGAATTCGTATTGGGTTTTGTCCGCTTCAACCTCCTCCTGATTGGGACGCCGGTAGATGAGACCGCTGAAGAGAACCTCCGCGAGAATCTCGTGACTCATCCAGGGGTAGAGCGCCTGTTGCACGAGCCGCATGATGCCAGTGGTGAGTGGAGCGGCCGCGAGAGTCTGGGAGAGCAGATAGGCACTGGGCGTAAGATTACGTCGAGCCTTTTCCACCAAGACATCGATCTGCTCTGCGGTGAGGTGAGGTGGCTCGCCATTGGAACGAATAATGGGATCCGAGAGTTGGCCATCCCACGAAATGGCGAGATGCCCCGTCGCAGCTTGGCCAGTAACGACACAGGCCCAATTCTCGACCGCAGACGAATCAAACCTTACCAGAAAGAATGGTCGACGTTGAAAGGATAGATCTTGTCCTAACCAACGTGGCCGTCCCAACTCCTGGCAGTGGGCGAAGCTTTCTGGCGCGGACTTGAGGACAGTGCGCCGCTGAAGATTGCGAGAAAGCGGGGTGAGGAAACTGACCGGATGCCAGCGAGCCCAACGGGTGGCGATTTGGAAAAGGTGGCCACTGCGCCAATGCGGAGAGGCGAAATCGGTAACCCAAAGAATAAGCCGCTGCGGAGCGGGAGCGTTGAGGAAGCGTGTGCCTAAAGTAGGCCGGGAGCGCTCCAAACGGGAAAGCCGCCACTCCCCCGCTTCATCGCTTTTGGCTGAATCGCACGAATGGAGAAAGAGTCGTTCGACAGGGGCCCGAGTCCCTTTGCGCACAAGATCAAGCCAGTCCTCCACCCAGGCCGACCAAAAGCGGGAACTGCCGGAGGCTTCCTGGATAACGGTGATCCGAAAAGGCGATGCCTTGCGGTTCTGGAAGCGGGGAAACAGAATGCCGGTTTCGAGCCAATCCTCAATGGTGAGTTCCTCGTCAAGATCATCGGTCGATTGGTCGATGCCAATGCGAAGTGGCCGGAGAGCGCGAGCCAAAGCTTCGGAATCCCGAAAAGGCCTGGCCCCCGGCAGAGTGATTTGCCGTACAGGTAGGGCTTCATCCGTGCTGGCTGAACCTCCTCCGGCCTCAAACAAATCGGTTTCGGGTTCTTCGATCTCAATCTCTTCGGGTTGGGGATCCGGAGGAGTGCTGGGCAGTTTTTCCTTAGGGGGATTTTTCGGTTCTTCCGGAAAAGGTGCTTTCTTAGCATTATCGTCCACCTCCGGAGGTGGTTCTGGATCACCGGGCAACTTCGGCTCGGGCTCCTTGGGTTCCGGTTCCAGTTCGGCGAGTCCGATCCAGCGAGAGCACCAGAGATAGTCCAGGATCTCCTCGCCGCCAACAAGGTGCTGACGCTGGATCTCCTGAGCCAACTGCTGGATAGAGGACTCGGTCACTCGAAAATACGGTGGTTCTATTTCTCCGCTGACGGAGCGGCATCCGATTGCGTGATGTCGCGGTTGGTATGCGACTCGATGCTTTCGTCGAATCCGCTTTCCGCTTCGAGGAAGAAGGTCCCGAGCAACTGATCCGTGGTGGTTTTGCCCCGCATATTCGTGACCATCTCACCGGCAAGACGCTCCAGAATAGTCTTCTGGTCGCCAGCAAAACCGGTGACACCCATTTGCTCCGCAACAATTTGTTCGAGGACCTCTTTGGAAGGCGGTTGAATGGTGAGACGCAGACACCGACGAAGAAAGGCACTGGGGAAATCCCGCTCTCCGTTGCTGGTCATCAGAATGAGAGGAAACTCGTAACAACGTACTTTGCCGCCGATGATCTCGGCCTTGGATCCAGTTTCGTCAGCGGTATCGACCATCGCGCGAACATTCTCGCCCAGTCGGACCAGTTCCGGGATTTCGTAGCGGCCTTCTTCGAGGATATGAAGCAGGTCGTTGGGGAGGTCGAGGTCCGACTTGTCGATTTCGTCGATGAGGAGGACACGAGGAACTTTCCGAGGCAACAGTGCAGTTCCGAGCGGACCAAGGCGAAAAAAGTCGCCGTGCTGATCTAGGGCTAACCGGGCCTGTTCCTGGGCTCCAGCTTCCCTGAGTTCTTGAATCTTCTGGATCCGAGCGATGGCATCGTATTGGTAGAGGCCACGAGCCAGAGTGGAACGTGAATTGATATTCCAGCGCAGGATCGGCCCGAGATGGAGGAAGTGGGCAGCAACGTAAGCGAGGGAGGACTTTCCCGCGCCGGGATCGCCAGTGATAAGAATCGGTCGCCGGAGAATGCGCGCTGCCCAGATGACTTTGATCTCCGGACTGGCTTCCGGCAGGTAGTGGCGCTCGGCACGGTAGCTGAGTTCTTCCTCCTGGCCTTCTCCAAACGGAGCAACCCCTTCAATGGGGGTTTGCTTGCAATACTTCTGAAAGTTGCGCCACGGCGGGGCCTTGAGGGCGAACTTTTCGTTCTCCTTATAGGGTGCGAAGGGATCAGTTTTCATTCGTGAAATGTAGTAACGTCGGTTTCAGACGAAGACTTCGTCGAGGTTCTCTTCGTCAGTACAACGGGAGTTGTAAGGTGGTGGAGCTTCGAAAGGATCGACCAAAAGGGCCGCGTGATCCCAGTCTCGCCCCGTGAGGCGCTTGGCGGCAATGACATCATGAATCCAACGAGTCTCGTTCAGCGCCCCCTCCAATTCTAAGGATCCTAAATGGCAATCAGGGGACTGTACCCAAAGACCACTGACCATGCCTTGGGAAAGAAGGTTATCGTGAGCGGATTCCTCCCAGAAACTTGGGATGACAAAGCAGAGGTGATCGCCATCAGCGGCATCGAGATCGATCCATTGATTGAGGGGTTTGATGCAAGTCGCCAGCGCCTGCTCACCATTCTGTTGGTAACGCTTGGATTTGATTTCCCAAGCCTGTTTGGACATGGCATCAATCGGGCCGTAGTGTCGAAGATAGAGGCGGCGCGTAATTCGAAATACTTGACCGGCGCAACATTCGTTGGTGATGGGAAGACGGTCGAACTTCCAATCAAGCTGCGAAGGATCCAGGAACAGTTCAAGGCGGGGCATATTCGCGGGATCCTCAGCAATTTCACCGAGCATATCGATGAGATACTCGTGGAGACGCCGAAGGAGTTCTGCGAGCCAAGCCTCCTTTTCGTGGGGCGTGAAATCGGGTTCCCAAGGAACGCTCGAATTGGGTAAGGCGAGCTGTTTCTGATCCCAGCCCAACGAAAGGGAGCCAGATGCAACCAATTCTGGGTAGGCACCTGCATCGGACAATCGTTCTTCGAAATGAACCTGCAGCCGCGGAGCAACTTCGACGCTGCGGACTGAATTGAAGAGATCTTCGGAATTCAATTCGTCCAGATACCAGCCGTTTTCCTGAGGGCTCTGGCAGGCATCGTCGATGATTGCGTCCCAAGCCTCTTCAATTGCTTCCGGTAAATCCAGATGCTCAATCGCGAGGGCCAGGAATTGAAGCATGGGCAGATTCTTCTTGATCGAGGCAAGGTGGGTCAGCATCGCGGCGCGGTCGCATCCACGCAGAGCCCTCCGTTCTTCGGGCGGAAGAATTCCGGCTGCAGCCCAAAACAACGGAATCCATTTTTCCAGACTAGCGGTGCGAGACAATTCGCGCTTGGCCTTGATCGTTTGCAACGGGGCCGACAATCGATTGACCAGAGCCCGCCGATCCTGCGGAAGCGGGAGTTCCTTCGCCAGCCATGTGCAGAAGCCGTTTACGCGTTCGACCAAGAGATTTTCGATCGAACCAAGCGTTTGCTTTTGCCATCGGGAAAGCGTCCCGAGATCCGCTGGAAGGTCTTCGGCCTTGGGAACACTGGCACGCTCCGAAAGCACGAGCGGGACGATCAACTTCCCATTGCCTTGACTGGCAAGGTCAAGCGCAAGAGCCACTTCGCGTCGCACCCAATCATCATCTTCCTCAATGCGGACGCGCCCATTGACGCAGCCTTTCCAAGCCTCGGTGTCTCCGATCAAAACAATGACCGCGTCACTATTTGTCACGTTTCCCTCCAGTTGCTCATCCCAACGCCCCGCGTGAAGGCTCAATCGATCCCAGAAAACCGACTCCGGGCCATACATTCCCTCAAGTTGCTGACGCAATGTCGAAATGACGACCTTGGCCAGCTCGTCCGCCGTCCGATACGAAATAAAAATGCGTCGTTGAAATGGGGAAGACATAAGTTACCAACCGTGGAGAATTAGAGCGAATCTGATGGCGATTGGCAACCATTTAGAATTTGTGAGAGGCGGGATTCCATCGCCATCCGCGCTTGAAACTTGACCTTGGCGACTCAAGCTGAGAACAATTCGGCAGCATTTGTCCTTTGTCATGGAAGCAGGATCCGGGAGCGGCACGGCCGGAGTTGCCCGGTTTGCAGCCGGGACCGAGTGAGGCATCGCCCGAGGAGCAATGAGGGTAGCTCTTTCGCAGATGTTGGTGGAAGGCGGCAAACCTGATCAGAATCGAAACCGGGCCATCGCTCGAATCCAGAAAGCGGCTGAGACTGGTGCGGACCTTGTCCTCCTCCCTGAGGCGCTCGATTTCGGATGGACGGATCCCTCTGCCCACACTGGAACCGGGCCGATTCCAGGAGGTGAAACCTACGAAGGGCTTTCCCGGGCCGTCGAAGCCAGGCCCGCTCGGCCCGCCAGGCCCGTGGCCAGGCCGGAAGTGTATCGGCAATTCAAAGGTGTTCGATCCATCCGGAAATGAAGTGCTGACCGGCCCTTATGGGGAAAGCGCGGATGAGATCCTCATGATCGACCTTGAATCCTCGTAAAAACCTCAATCGTGTGTCTCGGGCAAAGAGAGGCTTGGGTTTTTGAAGGTGGGATGCCAGAAATGCCAACGCTCAGGCGGCGATGGAACTTTCTTGCCTTGGGTTGTAGCGAAGCAACCATCGAATGGCTTCCGCGCGCCGAAGGCCTTTCACCTCAGTCCCACTGATTTCATCCCGAGGAATGTGACCGGAATTCCGCAGATCCTTCACCCAATCGCGGAGGTCCGAAACATTGAATTCGTCGAACTGATCGTAATCCTCCATCGCAATCGGATCTGGCATTTCTGGCATCCTGCTTCTTACACTTTGCTTCGCCAGGTCAGCACACTCGGATTCAAACTTCTTGGGCTCCTGGAACGCAAGACGATGCAAGCTCCAGCGCAGTTTGTCGCGCTGCCAACGATTCTGTCCTTCGGGAACCAAAGCATCCGTAATCGCCGAAACGGCCCGATTCGCTCGAGCGTGAAGCGAATCCGCGTTTCGATGAACGGCAATTGCTTCGGACTCCAGATTTGCCTGCCAAACCTCCAAAGCACGACGCTCGTTTCGCATTGCGGAACGCCAATGGAGTTCGCGCCAGAAAAGCGCGATTCCCAATGCCACCGCAATGCCAGGAAGAATGAACATATTAACGCTGCCAAAAATGCCAGAAAGACGCCCGAAGGCAAACGGCATCAGCTCTTTTTGTCCTGTCCAACGCAAAAAAAAATTCCCACGTCGAGAGAGAAAATGGGCGAAGCCGACCTATTTTTTCCTTTCTTCTAAAGAATAGATTCCTTACCCACCACGGTGGATGAAGTTGAAGAAGCCGTCTACTTCGCCAAGCGGTTGATGATGGAGTTCTGCCTTTTTGCTTTGCCAGATTTGAAGCGTGAACGCCCAAAATGAGCATCCGCTTTGAGGGTTTCAGATTCGCCGAGTCATGCCCCTGATTGACACCATTGTCTTGTTCCTACCAGTCTGTGCCAAGCGTCGTTGGCAGCCGCCCGCCGTGTGATTCCCGTGTGATTTACTCGGCTATCTTTGTTTGTGGCCAAAAACACGGTGGGGGGTTTGGGTTCGAATCCCACTCCTTCCGCTCTCAGCTTCAGGGGTTTACGGCGAACGCTCTCGTGATGTCCACCAGGTCTCAAACTCCGCTTTGGCCCCATTGAGGCACCGGAACGAGAAAAGACCGATTCCGGCAGGCACCGAAAATCAACGTTGCGATAGAACCGGAGTGAGCTGCGATGGTATCACGGAGACGAAAATTTTGATCGAACGGGCTGGTGGTTTGATGGGCGCCAAGCTGATCGCGCCATCAAACGGGCGCTGGATGAGATGTCGTGCTGTCTGGCCCGAACACCTTTTTCCAACCCTGATGTCCCAGATCCTCAGTTCTTATCGCCGCGCCGATGACTTGGGGGACCACTTCGCCCTCAGGCGAGTGGTCGCGAAAATGGAAACATTGAGGAAGCCAAAACCCGAAGTTCATGCCAGAATTTGATGGCGTGAAATCGGCCCCATCCAACCTGATCTTCCTGACGATCCTGGCGTTCCTTGCCCGCAGTGAGGCTGGTGAGGAAATCCGTTCGGCCATTTCCAAAGCTCTGCCCGTGATCGAGGCTGGTGCTCGCGGCTCGGCCGAGGAGCGGCGCTGCTTTACGTGCCACCATCAGGGTTTGCCGATTCTGGCCGCAGTCGAAGCCCGGAAACATGGATTCGCAATCGACGAAGTTAATCTGCAGCGGCAGGTCGATCACACCGTGGCGCATCTCAAGCGTGGCCAGTCGAATTATAAAAAGGGGATCGGCCAAGGTGGCAAGGCTGACACTGCCGGCATGGCGCTGTGGTCCCTGGAAGCTGTCGAGCGCCCGCCTGACGAAGTTACCAACGACGTGGTCCATTTTTTGCTCACCTGGAACGCGACGACGCCGCATTGGCGGCCTCAAAGTGACCGTCCGCCCTCCGAAGGAAGCCTCTTCACGTCCACCTATCTTGCTGTGCGCGCTCTGGAGGCTTATGGAGGGGAGGCGCATCGGGCGTCCATTAGAACCCGGCGTGCTGCCGCGCTGAAATGGCTGACCCAGACCGAGCCGGAAGAAACTGAAGACGCGGTTTTCCGGCTCCGGTCCTTGTATCTTTTCGAAGTGGAAATCGAGGCTGCCGCCAAACAACTCCTCGACCTGCAAGGAGCCGATGGTGGGTGGAGCCAGCTTCCGGATTTGCCGAGCGAGGCCTACTCCACCGGCTCAGCCCTTGCCGCCCTGCACGAATCCGGCGCGCTCCGGGCCGGATCGGAGGAATACCGCCGTGGGGTTCGCTTCCTGCTCGAATCTCAGTCCGACGACGGCTCCTGGCATGTCACCAGCCGCAGTCGGCCGATTCAGGAACCCTACGAAACCGGCTTTCCCTATGGCAAAGACCAGTTCATCTCCAGTTCGGGAACCTGCTGGGCGGTGTTGGCGCTTCTCCAGGCTCTGGAGGAGCCTTAACCCACGATCCGGTCTAACGAGATAGCACCTTTGTTTTGGTCCGTGGCGGGATTTGCTGGTTCGAAACGGCGGATTGCTCTTTCCTTGAGTTGCTATGTCAGTTTGAACTTTGCGGTCACCAATTGATGTTTTGCGTCACCTCATCGAGGTTTTTGCGATTCCGATTCTAGCCGTTGTTGCGGCTGCTGATGAGGACGTGCGTCTGACATTGCCGCCATGCGGGTTATGTGTGGATGGATACCGCTTTTTCCACCATTTCTGCGTTGCTCGTCAGTCACGAAGCTCGCTTCGTCCCTTCCTCGCGCCTTGAGCTTGAGCAAAATTCGCCATCCGTAGTGTGCAGTCTGTTGGACGGGATACACTAGTGCATCGTCCCGAAAATAACTGCGCAGATGAATGATTGATAGGCGGTATGGCAACATTTGCTCGCGGTGCTCGGGAAGTCCAGGATCGCGGCCCTTTTTCCCGATTACTGCGTTGCTCGGTCGGTCATGGAGCCCGCTCCACTCCCTCCCTCTCGCCTTGAAGTCGGGAAAAATGACTCGCGAATCTGCACACTGATTTACGAGACGATACACTAGCGCCGCGGAGATCTCACCCTTACAAACGAGCCTCCGGATTGGACCGCCGTGGGGCCTGGGGAAGTCGTCTAACATGACGACAAAACCCCACAATGACATCCTCCCCGATTGCTCTGCGGACCTCCGCGTTCTTGTTGAGTGTCCTTCTCCTTGCCAGCTGTTCCTCCCCGCCGTTGCGTTCTCGCGAAGCGATTCTGCCGGGATTGAGGGGCGATGCGTTGGTGGTGGCGTTGCGGCAGCGGTATTCGCCCCGCGAGAAGCTTTCCTATCGGGAAGCCCGTCAGCGGATGTTTGCCGAGATCGATAATCGGAGTGGCGGGGTGATTCTGGTTTACTCGGGCGAACGCTTTCTGACGGATCGCATTCCGGATCACACCGTCGTCAACACGGAGCATACCTGGCCGCAATCGCGGTTTTCGGGCGCTTCGATGATGAAAACGGACTTGCACCATCTCTTTCCGACCTTTGCCCGGATCAATAACGATCGGTCCGCCAAGGCGTTTGGCGAGATCCCGGATCAACTCACGGAGCGATGGTGGGCGGGGATGTCTCCGCAGCAGTCGATCCCCCGTTTTGATCGGGATCGGTTCAGTGAATCCACCGCGACGTTTTTCGAGCCTCGCGAAGCCCATAAAGGCAACGTCGCCCGCTCACTGTTCTATTTCCGGACGATTTACGGGGATGAGAACATCGATTTGCCTTGGTTCGAGTCTCAGAAGGAAACGCTTCTCCGCTGGCATCAGCTGGATCCGGCTGATCGGGCGGAGCGTCTGCGCAGTGCCGAAATCGCGGCGTTGCAGGGCAACCAGAATCCGTTTGTTCTGGATGCGTCGCTGGCGGAGCGGGGGTTTGGCGAAGTGACTTCGTGGTTTCAGCTGAGCAGATAGCCTTCTCAACGGGGTCGGCGGAACGAATGGCTGTCCGGAATGGCCTTGACTCCAGTGTGAATGGCGGCTGAATTCATGCTTGAAAAGGACGGTGTTGCCTTTTCCCCTCGATCGCCAGTCTGGTAAGGCGTTGGTGATGAGGGCAAAA
This sequence comes from uncultured Verrucomicrobiales bacterium, assembly GCA_964351855.1. Classification (GTDB taxonomy): domain Bacteria; phylum Verrucomicrobiota; class Verrucomicrobiia; order Verrucomicrobiales; family DEV007; genus JBCDHN01. Next base: position 23,915 of record CAYGQD010000025.1, on the reverse strand, counting down.
ACCCCTCTCTGTTCATGTCGGCTGTTTCATCTCTTCCGTTGGTCTTGACGCTCGTCATTGGTTTGACGATGAGCGTCGTTGGGGAAGAGCGGTTGGCTCAGGCGTCGCTGTTGCAGGGTTCGTTCGATGGCGGCGCGCGCGGAAATGGATGGCAGGGACCTTGGGTTCGTTCGGAAATTCGGCCTCCGCTTCTGGATGAAACCCGAGGTGGCGTCTGGATCCGGGGGACGGGCGATCGCAACAATCCGCTGCGTCGCGAATTGGCAGAGCCGTTCCGAGGGAGCGAGCTTTTCGTGCGGTTTCGGTTCCGCTACGAGCCTCCCGAGGACGATAGCGAGTTCTTCGTGCTTTGGTTGGATCGACTGGAAAACGGGGATCGCGCCACTCACTCGGCCAATGTCCCTAATCTTGGAATTCACGTCGCGGATTCCGGCCCTCAGAAGGGGAAGACCGTGTTCATGGTGCGGATTGGCGCTGAGAAGACGGCTTGGAGCGCGGTGGAGCTGGAGCGAGGGCGTGACTACGTGGTGGTGGGGCGCCTCTCCAAGAGCGAGCCGACCGAGCGCGCTGACTTTGATCGATTCGAGCTGTGGGTGGATCCCAAAGTGGAGGATCGCGGAAGCCCCGATGCGGCCATCCAGCATTCGCAAAGCGTGAACTTCGTCCGCTGGGTGGGGTTCGCCACGGGACGAAAAACGGAGGAAGACGATCGGCTCTGGGTCGATGATCTCGTCCTCAGCCGCTCCTGGGAAGACGGGTTCGAGGCCGTCCATCCGCCGATCGTTGCCGAATTGCCTCCGCTCCCGGGCACGCCCTGGGAAGGGAAGGTGGAGTTTGCCGGGCAGGTTTACCCGCTCCTGAAATCGCGGTGCTTCGAGTGTCACGCCGGGGAGAAACCAGAGTCCGGCTACCGGCTCGATGTTCGTCGGGAGATTTTGGGCTACAGCACGGGCGATCCTTTGGCGGAACCCGGCAAGGCGGCGTCGAGTCACCTCATCGAAAAGATCACGGCCACGAATCCCGAAAACCGGATGCCGCCCGCCGAATCCGAAAAAGCGGCTCTGACGGATCGCGAAGTCGGCCTGTTGGTCGCCTGGATCGAGCAAGGGATGCCGTGGGACGAGAAATTGCGGCCCACGCCTCAGATCACTTCTGATCACTGGGCCTTTCAACCCGTGGAGCGTCCCGAGGTTCCGAAGCCGAAACGCTCCGATTGGGGGCGAAATCCGGTGGACGCCTTCGTGGCAACGCGACACGAGGCCGCTGGAGTCACCCCGGCCGAAGAAGCGCCCCCGCGAATTCTCGTTCGCCGCCTTTATCTCGACCTCACCGGCCTTCCACCATCCCCAGAGCAGATCGACGCCTTCCTCGCCGCAAGCGCGAACAACTCCGAAGCCGCCTACGCCGCGCTGGTCGATCAGCTCCTCGATTCGCCCCACTATGGTGAGCGCTGGGGACGCTTTTGGCTCGACCTGGCCCGCTGGGGCGAGAGCCACGGCTATCAGCACGATATTCCGCGCCCCTACGCCTGGCGATATCGCGACTATGTGGTGGAGAGCTTCAACGCGGATAAACCGTATGACCGCTTCCTCGCTGAGCAACTCGCCGGAGATGAGTTGCAGCCCTATGCGGACGAACATCTCATCGCGACCGGCTTCCTCGCCTCCGCCCGCATCAGCGGCAATAACATGGACAAGGCCGCCCAGCGCAACGACGTCCTCTTCGACATTGTCAACGCGACGGGCAGCGCCGTGCTGGGCCTGACGATGGAGTGTGCTCAATGCCACAACCACAAGTTCGATCCCATCAGCCAGCGCGACTACTTCCGCCTTCAGGCCTTCTTCGTAAACGGGCAACTCGGCAATCTGGCCCTGCGTGATCCCTCCGCGCCCAATCCCACAGATCTGGAGAACTGGATGGCCGGTGGCGCCTACCGATTCTACATGAGCGAGGCGAAGAAGCTCGTCTCCCGGAAGCGCTTTGCCCACACCGCTCAGCCTCACACCTGGGGGTATCATTCGCCAGCGACGAGCGATCCTAACATCCAGCGATTGCCCGTCGTGAATCGCGATCCCATCATTTGGGATGAGGAAAGTCTCCGGCAGAAACGGGCGCGGATTCTGGTTCGCGGCGATGTTTCCCGGCCCGGCCCGGAGGTGACGAGCGGCTGGCCGGAAGTGCTGGGTCCCACGCCGGTGCAGCCGGGAGGTTTGAGCCGGACGGAGTTCGCCATGTGGCTCTCGAGTCGCGAAAACCCCCTCGTCTCTCGCGTTTGGGCGAACCGGATTTGGCAATGGCACTTTGGTCGCGGCATCGTGGCAACATCGAGCGATTTCGGCACCCTCGGTTCGCCGCCGAGCCATCCCCAGCTGCTCGATTGGCTCGCGCTTGAACTCCTGGAAAACGGCTGGAGCACGAAGCATCTCCATCGCCAGATCGTCCTCTCCTCCACCTATCGGCAAGAGCGCCGCTCGGATGCGGGCAACGCCGCGATCGATCCCGAAAACGTTCTCCTCTGGAATTGGCCGAGCCGGCGTCTGGAAGCGGAAGCGATCCGCGATGCCGTCTTAACCGCGACCGGCGAGCTGAATCCCGAGCTGGGAGGACCGAGCGTCCCGCCCGAACGCGAAGAAGCCGCTCTCCGTCGCACGCTTTACCTCTACCAGCGCCGCAGTGAAATGCCCGCCGCGATGACGATGTTTGACGCTCCGGAGTTGGTCTCCAGTTGTCCGGAACGCGGCGTGTCCACCGTGGCGCTTCAGCCGCTCTATCTGCTGAACAGCAGCTTCATGGTGCGCCGCGCCGAAACCCTCGCCAAGCGCGTTCGCGAAGCCGCAGGAGAGGATCTGACCCGTCAGGTGGAAACCGCTTTCCGCTTCACCCTCGGCCGTCATCCCGATCCCGAAGAACTCCAGCGCTCCCTCGCCCTCCTTTCCTCCACGGCGGACCCGGGCCTCGCCCTCGCCCACTTCTGCCACGCCCTGATGAACCTCAACGAATTCATCTACCTCCCATGAACCCTCCTTTTTCTCGCCGAACCATGCTGGAGCGCAGCACCCTGGGCTTCGGTTCCGTGGCGCTCACCTCCTTACTCGCGCAGGACGGACTCCTTGCCGCGACGCACGAAGGCGATCACACCCGCCCTCATTCGATCGGCCCCCATCTGAAACCCCGAGCGAAAAGCGTCATCTTCCTCTTTATGAGTGGTGGCCCCGGGCAGACAGATACCTTCGATCCCAAGCCGCTGTTGCAGAAGCTGGAAGGACAGCCCGTCCCGGAAAGCATCGCCGTGAATGTGCCCAAGATTCCGCGTTCCGGGGTGGACTCGCTCCTGATGGCCTCACCCTTCGCCTTCCGGCAGTATGGCCAGAGCGGCATTCCGGTTTCGGAGCTGTTTCCGGAAACGGCCCGCCTCGTCGATGATCTTTGCGTGATCCGATCTGTCAACCATCGCATCCCGGTCCACGGGCCGGGAGAATGCGTCACCCTTACCGGCACCGCCCTGGGAGATCGCCCCAGCATGGGAGCCTGGGTCACCTATGGTTTGGGAAGCGAAAGCGGCGACTTACCTGGCTTCGTCGTCATGCTCTCGAACTCCGCCGGTCCCGCGCCGCAGCGTTCCGGTTGGGGGCCGGGATTTCTTCCCTCGCGCTTTCAAGGGACCGTCGTTGATTCGAAAAACGGCGTGCCCTACACGAAGATGCCGCCCGGCTACGACAACGCGAGCCGCCGCCGCCAACTCGAGTTCATCGAGTGGATGAACCAGGGCCACCTCGCTCATCAAGGCACCGACTCCGAACTCGAAGCCCGCATCTCCTCCTACGAGCTGGGCTTCCGCATGCAAACCTCCGCGCCGGAAACGTTCGATCTCGCCACCGAGCCGGAACACATTCGCAACCTCTACGGACTCGACGCATCCGCCACCTCGAACTTCGGATCGCAGTGCCTCATCGCGAGGCGCTTGGTGGAAAAAGGCGTTCGCTGCATCCAACTGCGCAATGGCGGCTGGGATGCGCACGGAAGTTTAGAAGGGAATCATCGCAAGCAGGCGAGGGGAGTGGACCGCCCCATTGCCGGGCTTCTCACGGATCTCAAACAACGCGGTTTGCTCGAAGACACGCTCGTCGTCTGGGGTGGCGAATTCGGTCGCACTCCCACCACCGAAGGCAGCGCCCAGGGAGCCAAACGCGGTCGCGACCACTCGCCCGCTGGCTACACCGTCTGGATGGCGGGCGGCGGTGTCCGCGGTGGCCAAATCATCGGTGCCACGGACGATCTCGGCTTCGTCCCGGTGGAGCGCCCCCTCTCTCCAGCCGATCTCCACGCCACCATTCTCCACGCCCTCGGCCTCGATCAACATCGAGTCATCTACAGCCACAACAATCGCGACGAGATCCCGACCGTCTTCGGCGGCGAAGTCGTTCAAGAGGTCTTTGCCTAATCAACCCAGTGGGTCAGTGAGAATCCCCAAGGTTCCGGGTAGCGGTTGGGGATCGATCTGGGCCACCGCCCGGCTTTGCGCCTTCGCCTCCGCCGCGGCCAGTCCCGCGATCTGTCCCGTCGTCATCCAGACCGGCTCCATCCGCAGGACGCTCATGGCAATGTGGGTCGAAGACATCGCCACGGGCACGATGAGATTGTCCAGCTGCTTGGGCAGAAGCGCTCCCCAGGGAATTTGTCCCGGTTGGGCGGGCCCGTCCGCTTTTTGAGGAAACCAGAGCACGCCTTCCATCCAGCGCCCCACCGCAAAGCGGCGATCGTGGCAGGGATGAATGTCGAAGGAATGTTCGCCCAGTGCGATCGGCTGCTCCACTCGCGGCGTCAGCCCGGTTTTCGGGTCCACCGTGAAGGAGTGCTGGGTGAGACGGGCGCGTCCCTCGATCCGGCGTCCCTGGCGCACATAAATCTGCCAGGGCCAGTGGCGGTTCTCCGTGAACTCATCGCGATGCAGGCCCGCCGTTTTCCAGAGCGCGCGCACGTGATCCGGTACCCCGGGCTCATTCTGAAGAAACCAGGCATAGCTGGCGGCGTGGTCCACGTGAAACCGTTCCAGGCGAGCGCGATGATGCCGTTCTGCCTCCGGCCAGGTCCAGCTCACGCCGGGGCAGTTCAGGCTGGTCTGCTGAATGATCGAGCCGTTCAACTGCCACTTCTGGCGGGGGAGGGCGGTGCCGAGCGTCCGTCGCTTCACCCGTCCGGTCGCGAATTCATCCAGCATCGGCAGCAGATCGGGCAGATGCTGCTCGTAGCGCTCTGGCTTTTCCAGGGGCACGCGCTTGGCCGGATCGGTCGTGAAGATGCTGCGCGCGCAGTAGGCCTGAATCGCGGGCGATGGCTCTCCGGAGTCGGGAGTCAGGATCTGCTCCGCCTTCTTCCAGTCCATATAATAGATCCCGGCCAGCGATTCGCCGAACTCATCCCGTCCCTCGCGCCCCACCCGATACGGCACGCCCGCCTTCGCCGCCAGATCGCCCTCATACGTCCCATCAATGAACGTCCCCGCCGAGATCCGCTCCATCCCGTCATCCGGCCCCTCCAGCACCACCTCCGTGATCCGGTCTCCCTCCGCCTTCGCCCGCACCAGATGTCGCCCCCGCAAAAACGTCAGCCGCTCAGCCTGCTCCCCCAGCATCTCCTCAAAGACCTGCTCCGCCACGGATGGCTCATAAAACCAGCCATCCCGCGTCAGGGCCAACTCCGCTGCATGATCCCCCAGCTCCTTCTGATACAGGGCCCGCACCCGCCCAATGAACTCGTTCACAATCCCACCAAACAGCTTCTGCCGAACCGCATCCGTCGTACAAAGCCCGCTCGCCGTCATCCCACCGGGATGGTTCTTGGGACAAGCCAACGTCACCCGACACCCCCGCCGCGCCGCCTCCAGCGCCGCCGCGATTCCTCCCGGCGTCGAACCATAAATGAAGACGTCCGTCGACTCCGTGGCGGTTTCCTTCGCTGCCGAAAACACCCTGGAAGCTGTGCTGGCAAATGCGGTCGTGATCAAAAATTCGCGGCGGGAAGAAGTCAGGTTGTTCATGGCGTCCCGAACCCTGACAGGAGCTACTGAAGTGGTCAAGGCTCCGGCGATTCCCGAGTGTGAACCTGCGTTTGGCGGTTGCTCGGGCAGAAGGCTCAGCAAGAGCGTGCGCCCGGGAGTCTCTCACAATTGTGCATGGAAAACCGGTTGAAACCCGTGTGACGGTTGCGGAAGTTGATTGACCGCCCCTATGCCCTTTCATCGCAGAGACTTCCTGAAAACCACCGGTGCCGGATTTGGCGCGTTGGCGGCGAATTCGTTGTTGGCGAACGAAGGGAAGCCGCATTTCGCGTCGAAGATCGATTCGGTCATCTTTCTCTTTATGTATGGCGGGCCGAGCCAGGTGGATACCTTTGATCCGAAGCCGGCGCTGGAGACCTGGGCGGGAAAGGCGATTCCGGCGTATCGCGAAGGGGACGGTTTTTTCATGGGGCAGACGACGCCGACGGCCATGCCGAGCCCGTGGAAATTCCGTCGTCATGGCGAATCAGGGCTACCGGTTTCCGAGCTCTATCCGAACGTGGCGAAGCACATGGATGATCTCTGTGTGATTCGCTCGATGCATGCGGATTCGAACAATCACGGTCCGGCGTTGAGCCAGATGAATTCGGGATTTGTCCTTCCGGGGCATCCTTCGATGGGATCTTGGATCACCTATGGTCTGGGAACTGCGAACCAAAACCTGCCGGGCTATGTGGTGCTGCTCGACAAGGAAGGTGCGCCGGTGAATGGGGCGATGAATTGGTCGAACGGGTTTATGCCGGCGCAGTTTCAGGGAATCCCGTTTCGCTCATCCGGTCCGCCGATCGCGAATCTGGGTTTGGCGAAGGGAGTGACGATGAATGACCAACGCGCTCGTCTCGATTTGTTGAATCGGTGGAATCGAGACTACGCGGCGCAGAATCCGGCGGAATCGGCTTTGGAAGCGCGGATCGAGTCCTATGAACTGGCGTATCGGATGCAGATTCATGCTCCGGAAGTTACCGATCTTAGCAAAGAGAGTGAGTCAACGCAAACCGCCTACGGGCTCGATCAGGAGACGACGCGCTATTTCGGCCGGAACTGTCTGTTGGCCCGGCGCATGGTGGAACGTGGGGTTCGTTTCGTTCAGGTTTACAGCGGCGGGAATCGCGGACCGACGGCGTGGGACGCGCACACCAAACTCAAGGAAAACCATACTCGGCAATGCGCTCAGACGGATCAACCGATCGCGGCGTTGTTAACCGATTTGAAGCAGCGTGGCTTGCTCGAACGGACGCTCGTCGTCTGGGGTGGGGAGTTTGGGCGACTGCCGACGCAGCAGGGCAGCGACGGGCGCGATCACAATCCGTTCGGCTTTACGACATGGTTAGCCGGTGGTGGGATTCGTCCGGGGATGGCCTACGGGGCGACCGATGAGTTCGGCTATCGTGCGGAAGAGAAGAAGGTCCACGTTCACGACCTTCATGCGACGATTCTCCATCTGCTCGGGTTCGATCACGAAGAACTGACCTATCATCACAACGGGCGCGATTTCCGGCTCACGGACGTGTTCGGGAAAATCATCCGTCCGATCTTAAGCTGACCACGGCCTTTTGCCTGAATTCCCCCTGAAAGCTGGTTCCGACTTTCCCCGTGTAACGACTGATTCTCCGATGATCCGCAAACTCCAATTTACCCTCACGCTTCTCGTCCTTGGTGCAATCGCCGCGCAGTCCGAGCAAACTCCCGAACAACGGATTGATTCCCTGATCGAGGAGAATCTGAAGCAGCAAAAGCTGGAGCCGAATGCGCCAATTGATGATGCGGCGTTTTTGCGACGGGCTTATCTCAGCATCGGGGGACGCATCCCGACGATCGAGGAAGCCGAAGCCTTTCACACGAGCGAGTATCCGAACAAGCGGGAGCGGTTGATTGAGCAATTGCTGAACAGCGAAGCTTACGTGAGCCATTTCTACAATTTCTGGGCCGACATTCTTCGGATGCAGGATGATGGGCCGAGCCGAAACGCGTTTCTCCATTATCAACTGTGGGTGAAACAGGCGCTGCGCGAGAACATGCCGTACGACGAGTTCGTCCACGAGATGGTTTCGGCCCGTGGCAAAACCTGGGAGAACGGAGCGACGGGGTATTATCATCGGGATCGCGGGATGCCGCTGGATAATATGTCGAACACGGTGAGGATCTTTCTCGGCACCCGACTGGAGTGCGCTCAGTGCCACAATCATCCGTTCGATAGGTGGACCCAGATGGATTACTATCAGATGGCTCGGTTCACTTATGGAGTCAACGCGCAGGACATTTACACCTACGCTCAGAATCGGATCACCTCGGGGCAGATGTTCAAGGATCGGAAGAAGGCGGCCTACCTCGAGGGCGTTGGTCTAGGGGATGGGTTTCCGATGCCATCGCTTGAGCGGCTGGAAGAACACATCGCGAGACACTCCCAGAATCCGCGCGATCCCTGGATTGGATCGGAAAAGGGAACCATGAAGATTGAGGAGTTTCGTGCGGCGGTGCAGCGTGGTTGGGCAGCAGCGAAAGACGAGGACGAAATGCAAAACGGCACCTACTGGGCCGGCGTTCATCTCTACAAACCGTTGTTGCGCTATTCCGTGGTGGAGAAGGAGGAGGATCTGGAATTGCCGCACGACTACCAATACGACGATGCGGAACCGCTCGCCCAGGTCTCGGCAAAAACGATGTTCGGTGGCGAGATTGATCTGGAGAATTACGACGGCAGTCCGGTCGATGCGTATGCGGATTGGATGACGTCGCCGGAGAATCCGACCTTCACGCGTGTCATTGCAAATCGACTTTGGAAGAAGGTGTTTGGAGTTGGGGTGATTGAGCCGGTTGACGATTTCACGGATTACGTCCAACCGTCGAATCCTGAGCTGATGAGTTACCTGGAAGAGTTGATGGTGGAACTGGATTACGACATGCGGGCTTACCTCAAGGTGCTCTTCAGCACCAAGGCATGGCAGCGTGCCGCGAATCCGGACGAGGTGATGCTCGGTGCGCCCGATCACTTCGCCGGTCCGGCGTTGCAACGCATGAGCGCAGAACAAATCTGGGATTCGCTCGTCGCCCTCTGCATTCCGCAGGCGGAGCAATATCGTCCGCTGTTAAAGAATCAGTTGGCTTCGCTAGAGCGCGAGCGGTTGATGTGGGAAAGCCTGGAAGGCCGGGATTTTGACGAATATGTGGCGATGTTAGAGACGCTCGCCCCGCTGGTGAATCGGGAGCGCAGCGAAGGTAGTCGCCTCAGCTTTGCCATGGCCGATGCCAAGAAGAATGGGGATGAGGCGGAGTATGAGAAGCTGAAGCAAGAGTTGAAAGACATTCAGGCAGCGCTGAAAAAGGGCATCGATGAAATTGGTTATGTGGAGCTGCACAAGGCAAAAACCGGGAGCGAACTGCTCGGCTCGATGATGGGGCTTTCCGAAATGCAGATGACTTCGATGGAAGCGGGCGCGATGATGTCAGGAGGAAGTAAGAAAGCGGCGGTGTTCACCTCGTTGCCGACGATTGAACTCCCAACTGCGCCGGAAGGATTGACGACCAACCAGCAACGGGAATGGAAGAAACAGCAGGAAGGCGAATTGCGGATCTTTAAGCAGTTGGTCGGCAAGATGGCTCGCGCTTCCGAATTGGAAACACCGGCTCCGCGTGGTCACTTCTTGCGCGACTTTGGCCAATCGGATCGTGACGTGATCGAGAACGCAAGCAACCACGCCTCGGTTCCGCAGGCGCTCAATCTCTTGAACGGCCCGATGATTGAAGCGCTCACCAACAAGTTCGCGGTGTTCGGTCGACGCCTTCATGCCGCCGAGTCTTCCGAAGACAAGGCCCGGATCATTTTCCAAGCCATGCTCACCCGGGAACCAACCGAATCCGAAATGGAGTTGATGAAGGAGGAAATCGCTCGTTCCGGGGATGATGCCTATGCGGGTCTCGTTTGGGTGCTGCTGAACACGCAGCGGTTCCTCTTTGTCGATTAGCGGTTACGAAACGCGTTCATCTCTTTGAGCAATCGCTCGACCACTTCCGGGCGACTGGAAGCGAGGTCGGTCGTCTCGCCGAGATCCTTTTCGAGGTCGAACAGCAACGGCGGATCGTGTTTCGTCATCGGCTCCCGCTGGCGGGTGTCGGGATCAGAAGAGCGATCTTTGGTCGCCATGTGAATCTTGTAGGGACCGGACCGAAAAGCTTGCCCATAATACCATTGTCTTCGCGGACTGGCTTCGCCGTTCATCAAGACTCCGGAAAGATCCAGAGATTGATAGCCGGGTTTCTCCTTCGGTTCCGCTCCTCCGGTGAGGGCAGCAAAGGTTGCGTAGAGATCGAGGTTCGCGGCCATTTCCGAAACCACGCCGGGTTGGATCGTGCCGGGCCAGTGGAAAATCGCGGGGACGCGGAATCCGCCTTCCCATGACGTTCCCTTCTCTCCACGCAAGGGCCCAGCCGTTCCGCCGTGCGGTCCAAACATCGACCACGGCCCGTTGTCGCTCGTGAAGATGACCAAGGTTTCTTTTTCAATCCCGGCGTCTTTCAGCGCCTCCATGACTTGACCGACCGACCAGTCGATTTCCTCAATCACATCGCCATAGCGGCCTCCCTCGCTCTTTCCCTGAAACTCCGGTGCGGCGAAGATCGGCGCATGTGGCATATTATGCGCCAAGTAAAGAAAGAAGGGCTCTTCCTTCTTCGCTTCAATCCATTTCACCGCTTCTTTGGTATAACGCTTGGTGAGAAGTTCTTGATTGACCGGGAATTCGACGACTTCGCGACCGCGAATCAAAGGAACCGGAAAGCTGAACTTGTCGCAGGTATCGAAGACGTCGCGGGTTTGCTTCTTTCCGGGAGGGGCGGGGACGTCGTTACTTCCCGGCGTGCCGTAGTGGACGTCGAACCCGCATTCGAGCGGATGCATGGGGCTTTGGGTGAAGTCTTCCGGATAGCCCGCCAGATGCCATTTCCCCAAAATCGCGGTGGCGTAACCTTGGCGCTTCAGCATCGCGGGCATGAGGCTTTGTGGTGACTGCGGCAGTTTCTGGTTCCCTAACATTGCCGGATGGCGACCGCTCATCAGCCCCGTGCGGCTGGGAACACAGGTGGAGCCAGACGCATAAAAACTGGTCCAGCGTTGTCCTTCGGCGGCCAGCTGATCCAGATGAGGCGTTTTGATGGTCGGGTTTCCATAGCAGCCCAAATCTCCGTAGCCGAGGTCATCGACAAAGATGAGGACGATGTTCGGCTTGAGTGGTTCTGCCTGGAGCAAGGCAACGGTAAACAAGAGCAAAAAGAGGGGCTTTCGCATCGGTCGTTGGTTGGTGAGTTGGGTGAAGCTTGGGCGGTGATTTCGGGAAGCTCAAGCCGTTTCGAGTTGAGGATTGGCACCGACTGTGCAGGTTCTCCCATGCCCCACCTTCACCTCACCATTCTATCATTGTTCCTCGTCTCAGTCGGGCTTGGCTCGGCGGAAGAATTTTTACTGGTTGCGGCCGGGGGCCAAGCGACGGCTTACCAGATCGACTCCGCTTCCGGAACCTTGGCCAAAACGGGCGAGCTGGATTTAGGAATGGCGGGGCCGATGACGGAAGCGACCGATCGATCAACGATTTACATCAACATCAACACCAACACGGAGGATCCGAAGGGAGGCAAAAAGCCGGTCGCGGCGATCGGCACCTTTACCTGTGACGCGGCTGGCAAGCTCACGCTTCTGCAAACCACCCCTTCGGGAATGAGCGCGGGTTATCTCAAGAACGACGCGACGGGAAGGTTTCTCGCCGGTTCCAATTATGGAGCGGGGCAAGTCAGCATCTGGGAAGTCGGCGAAAACGGAGTGTTCGAAGGCAAGTTGATTCGCACCTTCGAGCTGGAACGCTGCGCCCATTCCGCCTTCTTCGCGCCGGATAATCGCACGCTTTACGTTCCAGCGACCGCGCCGAATAAGATCTTCCAGCTTCGGTTCAACGAGGCGACGGGAGAGATTTACCCGTCGCAACCGTCCTCCGCTCCGGGACCCTTGGGAGAACTGGATGCCAAGCAGCCGCGCCACCTCATTTTTCATCCGACGAAGCCGATCGCCTACGTCACTCACGAGCGCGAATTGCCGGGTGCCGGAGTCTATGGCTGGGATGCAGAGAGTGGCGTCCTGACCTTGCAACAAAGCATTCTCAGCGTCGAGCCCACGGATGAAGGGATGACGACGGCGGACCTTCATCTCTCGCCGGATGGTCGGTATCTGTATGTCTCGAATCGCGATATCCTCAATCGGAAGGATCCTACGAAAGGACGCGATTCCATTGCGCTTTTCCGCGTGGATCAAGAATCCGGTAAACTCGAATGGGTCGAGCGCTTCCCTTGCCCCAAAGTGCCGCGTTCGTTTTGTCGGAATGAGGCGGGGACACTCCTCTTCGTCAGTGGACAGGGAGACAACCTCCTCGCCACCTATCGCATCGATCCTGAAAGCGGTCGGTTAACCGAGTTGGGGCGAAAAGAATTGTCCGGAAGACCGAGTTGGGTGATGTGCGTGACGCGCTGATCCAGCCGAAGATAGAGTGGTAATCCGTCCCGATTGTGACTAGGTTCCTCTCCAACCCTACTAACCCCAACCTACCAATGAATCCCGAAAAACCCCAAACCAACCGTCGATCCTTTTTGAAATCAAGCCTCGCCACCGGAGCGGCGACGGCGATGACCGCAGCGATGCCTTCCCGCAGTCTGCTCGCGGCGACGAACAAGAACAGCCGACTTCGCATCTTCCAGATCGGAACCGGAGGAATCGGCGGGATGCAGCGGAACGGCCTCAAGGGTCATCCGAAAGTCGAATTCGCCGGTTTTTGTGACATCGATGCCACGGCGTTCCAGAAAATCGAAAAAGACCATCCCGACGCCTTCCGATTGGCAGACTATCGCGAGGCCTTTGCGAATCGGGTGGATGAGTTTGACGCCGTGATCGTCGATACGCCGGATTTCCATCACGCGCCGATGATGATCACCGCGCTGAAACACGGAAAACACGTGTATGGCCAGAAGCCGCTCGTGCATCAGTTGGACGAGTTGCGGTTGATTCGCGAAGCCGTCGCCGCGCGTCCTGACTTGTTTACCCAAATGGGAAATCAGCGAGCCTGCACCACGGGGCGGATGCAAGCGGTCGAGATCCTGAAATCGAATCAACTGGGACGTCCGATCGAAGCCCATATCTGGACGGGAGGAATGAGCCGGGGAACCTACTTTGTCGATCCTTGGAGCCCGCTGCCAAAAGGAGAAACGGCCCCGGAAACCGTCAGCTGGGATTTGTGGAACGGTCCGTTGGCCGATCAACTTGGTTACAGTGAAGATCTGCATCCTCGGCGTTGGCGTTCCTATTGGGAAACGGGTGGCGGCATGCTGGCGGACTGGGGCTGTCACGTGATCGACGTTCTCTATTTCGCCTATGACTTGCCTTCGCCGGAAGCGGTCCAGACGAATACGATTCGTCCCGCAGGCGTCTGCCATTCCGGATATAATATGTCCACGATTACCTATCCTGGCGGCGACAATTTTGCCGCCCCCAAGTTCGTCCTCCAGTTTAATGATAGCGGCATCAAGCCGTCGTTCGCCTCTCTGGGAATGCCAACTCCCGGAATCACCGGCACATGCACCATGGTGGTGTGTGAAGAAGGAACGCTCCTGGTCGAGCCCGGTGGGAAGATGGAGATTTATCGCAAAGGGAAGCTGGTCGAAAATGAGCCTCTCGCGGAAGTCGCCCCGCGCCAGCATTGGAAGGATTGGGCGGATTGTTGCCTGGGAGACGTCAAGCCGCTCTGGACGCAGTTCGGGATTGGTTCTCGAATCACCGAGCCAGCCTTGCTCGCAACGAAGGCGACGCGTTTTCCCGGTCAAGAACTCCTCTGGGATGGTGCGAACTACCGCTTCACGAATCACGAAAAGGCGAACCAGGAAATCGTGTCGCGGATCTATCGGGATGGATTTGGTCCGCCAGAAATGGCGTAAACTTTCCCGTGAAAGAGGTTCGATCCCCTTTCACTTCTTCACCGCAGCATCGAACCAGTCTCCGCCGAAGGAATCGCCCGAATCTCGCCGGTCCCGGGCTTGGGGTTCGCGGCGCGACTCTCGGTTGGGGCGCGATTTGCCACCTCCGGGAGGTTGCTCGCGAGGGGGCGTGGCGCGCTCCGGATCCGCTTTCATGCTGAGGGCAATGCGTTTCCGAGCCAGATCAACTTCCATCACCATGACTTGAACCTTTTGGTTCACCTTGACGAAATCCGCCGGGTCTTCCACGAACTTATCCGCGAGTTGGCTGATATGGACGAGGCCGTCTTGGTGGACGCCGATATCGACAAATGCACCGAATTTGGTGACGTTGGTGACGATACCAGGTAGGCGCATTCCTTCGCGAAGATCTTCCGGTTTCTCGACACCTTCTGCAAACGAGAACGCTTCGAATTGCTTGCGCGGGTCGCGACCGGGTTTGGCCAATTCCTCAAGGATGTCCTGAAGGGTGGGGAGGCCGACTTCTTCGCCGACGTAGCGGTCCAGCGGAATGCGGTTACGAAGCTGTTCCGCACTGAGGAAGTCTTCGACCTTGCAGCCGATGTCTTTGGCCATGGTTTGCACGAGTTGGTAGCGCTCCGGATGGACGGCGCTTGCGTCGAGCGGGTTTTTCGCGCTGCGAATTCGGAGGAAACCGGCGGCTTGCTCGAAGGCTTTTTCGCCCAAGCGAGGAACTTTCTTGAGCTGGGCTCGCGATTGGAAGGGGCCGTGTTCATTACGATAAGCGACGATGTTTTCCGCGATCGTGGCATTGAGGCCAGAGACGTAGGAAAGCAGTTCGCGGCTCGCCGTGTTAACTTCCACGCCCACCGCGTTCACACAGCTCATGACGCATTCGTCGAGCCCGGACTTGAGCAGGTTTTGGTCGACATCGTGTTGGTATTGGCCGACGCCGATCGACTTCGCATCCAGCTTGACCAGCTCTGCCAGCGGATCCATGAGGCGACGACCGATCGAAACCGCTCCGCGAACGGTCACGTCCTGATCCGGAAACTCCCGCCGGGCCACATCGCTGGCGGAATAGATCGAAGCGCCGCTTTCGTTCACCATGACCACGATGATCGATTTGGGCAGGCCCAGCTTTTTGACGAAGGTCTCTGTTTCCCGGCTCGCAGTGCCGTTGCCGATGGCGATGGCTTCGATCTGATGACGTTCGATCAAGCGTTTCAGAGTAGCGGCGGATTGCGCGAGTTTATCTGGCGAGCCGATGATGTGAATCACGTCGTCGTGGAGGAGTTGGCCCTGAGCGTCTAGACAGACGGTTTTGCAACCGGTGCGAAAACCAGGGTCGAGCGCCAAGACGCGTTTTTGGCCTAGCGGAGAGGCGAGGAGCAACTCTCGAAGGTTCTCCGCAAAGACGCGAACCGCTTCCTGGTCGGCTTTTTGGCGACTGGTGAGCCGCGCCTCCGTTTCCATCGAGGGAAAGAGCAGGCGCTTGCAGCCGTCTTCGCTGGCGAGCCGGACTTGTTCCCCGCAGGCATCGTTCGCGGTCATGAACTGCCGCTCTGCGCTGCGAAATCCACGCTCCTCCGGAATCTCGATCTTCATCAAGAGGAATCCTTCTTTTTCGCCTCGGCGGATCGCGAGAAGCCGGTGGGAGGGGATCGAGGCCAGGTTCTCACTCCAGCTGAAATAGTCGCGGAACTTGGCCGCGTCTGGCTCGGCTTCCTTCTTCTTGATCACCTTGGAAACGACGATTCCTTCGCTCTCGAAAACGCGCCGCACTTCGGAACGAACCTCGCTGTGATCGCTAACGTGTTCCGCGATGATGTCTCGGGCCCCGGCCAAGGCGGCTTCCGCATCGGGAACCTCTTTTTCGGGATCGACGAATTTGGCGGCCTCCGTTTTCGGGTTCGCGCCTTGTCCCTGTTGGTTGAGCAAAAAATCGGCCAGTGGCTCCAGGCCGCGCTCCCTTGCGATCGTTGCCCGGGTTCTCCGTTTGGGCCGAAAAGGGGCAAAGACATCTTCCAACGCGGTCATCGTCTCAGCCTTCGCCACCTTTTGGGCTAACTCCGGCGTCATCAGGTTGCGTTCTTCCAGTGATTTGACGATGGCTTCTCGCCGAGTTTCCAGTTCGGTTAATTGCTCAATCCGATCGCGCACCTTGGCGATTTCCACTTCGTCGAGCGTTCCCGTCGCTTCTTTGCGATAGCGCGCGATGAACGGGACGGTCGCCCCTTCCGCGAGAAGTTTGGCTGTGGCTTGGACCTGAGCCGGGCGCAGTTTGAGCTCGGAAGCGACGCGCTGGGTGAAGTCTTTTTTGGAGGATGTTAGGGCCATAGAACCCCATCTTAGTCAAGGAACCCCGACGCGCAAGCAGGAGCAATGACTCGCCGCTGCTTCAATTTCCGCCCTCCGGACGCGGAGAAATTACCGGTTCCGGAAATACTCGATCGTGCGCTGCAGCCCTTCTTCGAGCGGAACCCTCGGCGTCCAATCGAGAACTTCTTTGGCCAGGGAGATATCCGGGCAGCGTTGCTTCGGATCATCTGCCGGGAGATCTTTGTAGACGAGCTTGGAAGAACTTCCCACCGTTTTGATGATCATCTCTGCCAATTCCAACATGGAGAATTCTGAAGGATTGCCGAGGTTCATCGGCCCGACGCAAGTATCTTGGTCCATGAAGCGGAGGAAGCCTTCGACCAAGTCATCGACGTAGCAGAACGAGCGGGTTTGTTGGCCAGAGCCGTAAACCGTAATATCTTCGCCGCGCAGGGCTTGGGTGATGAAGTTGGAAACGACGCGACCATCATCAGGCAGCATCCGAGGGCCATAGGTATTGAAGATGCGGATGACGCGGATATCGACGCCGTTTTCGCGATGATAATCGAAGAAGAGCGTTTCGGCGCAGCGCTTGCCCTCATCATAACACGCGCGAATCCCAATCGGGTTAACGCAACCGCGATAAGACTCTGTCTGTGGATGAACTTCCGGATCTCCGTAGACCTCTGAGGTCGAAGCCTGAAAGGTCCGGGCTTTGACGCGCTTGGCCAATCCTAAACAGTTAATCGCTCCCATCACGGACGTCTTCGTCGTCTTAATCGGATTATATTGGTAGTGAGGCGGAGACGCGGGGCAGGCCAGATTATAGATTTGATCCACTTCCACCTTGAACGGGTCGGTAACATCGTGACGCATCAACTCGAATTTCGGGTTGCCGAGCAGGTGTTCGATGTTGGCCTTGCGACCGGTGAAGAAATTGTCGAGGCAAATCACTTCATCGCCGCGCTCGATAAGACGATCGCAAAGATGACTGCCGAGAAAACCGGCACCACCGGTAACAAGAATGCGTTTCATGAGAGATAAGGGATGGGAGGTAGTTTTGGAAGACCTCCGAAGAAGCAGAGACTCTAAACCTTGGAAGGTAGATTGTTACTGGAAATTATCAATTATCGAAATGAATATAAAATAACGCAGTTCTGACAAAATCTTCGATCCCGAGGCTCACGGGCTCTTTCGAACGACAGCCAGCCAGTCTTGACGGTCGTCCGGAGCTTCGAGGAGAGTCGGCACTCCGCCACTTGCTGGTTGAGCGTCCGTCAGCTTGCCGCCTTCACGCGGATTGAACCATTGCACGGTGAACATTCCGGTCGCGTGACTGAGATCGAGTTGGCGCTTCCCTCCGTTGGGAAGATAGACGAGGTAGACTTCGTTTTCCCGGGCGAGGCAATAGGCGGAGTTGTTATGTTCGGGGTTCCCAACGAGCTCATCCTGATCGGCCATTTCGCCGAGAGGCAGGTTCTGTTCGGCGAAGAATTGGAGGGCGATGCGGCAGTAGTCCCAGCTTTGGTCTCGGGAACGCCAATCTTCACAGAGAAGATCGTTCTGCGGAAGTTTGTAGCCGAAATAGTATTCCACGCCTCCTCCGCCGCCCATCAGCGTTCCCCAGAGGGCGAATTTTCGGGTATCGTGGATACTGGGATTGTTGAAGTTGTCGGGCATTCCTGGATAGCCAGGATCGGCCGGCATGCCCTCACCAGCGGTGCCCGGCTCATCGAAGGAGACGATCCAGGGGACGCCGGTGGCCGCAGAAGCGCGGGTCCATTTCACGATCTGTTGGTGACAGTCTTTGATATTGCTGTTCTGGAGAGAAGCTCCCCGGAGAGCGGAGGCTTCACCAAGAAGCGGCGTATAGACCTTCTCTTGCTGGTTGGGGTAAGTATGAATGACGATGAGATGATCGTAGGGATCGGTATCCGCAATATATTGAGCCATGGCCTTCACCTCTTCGGTGGTTTGCGTGTTCTCCTCTCCCAAATTCCAATTCAGCGCGAGGTTATGGCCGAACCGAGCAATCAACTCCCGGCAATAGAGTTTGCGCTCGGGCCCCAACTTTCCTCGGTCCAATGCTGCGGGGACGCTGCCTTTAGTTGCACTCTTATGTCCACCCTTTCGCTGATCATCGTTCTCTGTCTCCTGCATTTTAAAATGGAGATACATTCCGCGAGAGGTTCCATGATCAAAGACGATTCCCCATTGGTCGAGCTTGGAACAATCATAGTTGAGTTTCGCTTCTCGTTCGATAAACGGCCAGACGTTGTCGCCATCTCCCCCGGCATTGTAGGTGAGGAAGGAGAAAACGTTGCATCCTTTGCCGGAAAGATAGTTGATCGCCCCGATCATTCCTTTTCCTTTATCGCCCTGCCAGGTGGGATCTCCCGGTTGCCAGTCTTGACGATGAGGTTCCCAAGTTTTGAGCGGAACTTTGCCAGGTTTGCCGGCGATCGTGCCATCGAAATCGGCATAACCGAGAAAGGTCTCCGGCGCATCTGCCCCTGCTTTGAGGAAGTATTCGTCGTTACCCGCGAATTGGAGAAGCCGTTTTCCGACGTATTGAAGCCGACCTTTGCTGCGGAGATCACGTCCCGTTTTGTCACTGGCTTCAACGACGAAGGAACCCGTCTTGCCGTGGTAAGTCGACACCGTCTCAGAAGGCAGGCTTGGATCGAGCGCGGCGTGGGTTCCGGTTCGAAAATGGATCTCGTAGTTCCAGGTTCCCGCTAGGTCAGGAGAGAGATGAGCGCGCCATTGATTACCGGATTGGGCCGAGGTTTCGGCTGCCTTGCCATCGGCTGCAAAGTAGCCGGGAACGACGAACGAGGAACCAGACTCATGGGTGAAGGCGACGTCAAAGCGATGGTCCGTGAAGGGATTCGGCTGGGTGTCGGTTTCTTGAGCAAAGGGCCCGTCCAGGGTGAGGGTAACTTTGTGCCATTGCTTGAGTTCTCCGGTGATGGAGACGCTGCCGGAGCCATTTTGTTCCGAAGTCTGAGCGCTGAGAAAGGTGAGGGCACTCGTTAAACAGAGAATGAGAGAGAACGTTTTCATGAGAGGTGATGAGGTGAATCAGGGAGCGGGTTCTTTCCAGTCAGACCACGTTTTGCCGTCGAAGACTTTGGCATGGTTCCCGATTCCTGCGGTGATCCATTGGCGTTTGGAGGGCTCGTTGAGGAGGCGTCCGGCGAAGGAGATGCCATCGATTTCCAAACTGGTCGGCAATTCCGTGTCGGTGAGTTCACTGAGCGTGGGAAGCCAGTCCGCCATGTCGATCAAATCCTCTGCGACGCTTCCGGGGGCAACGGTTCCTGGTCGCCGAACGATGAGCGGGATGTGGGTTCCGGCCTCCGTCAAATCACGTTTCCCGCCTGCAATCTTCCCGTCCCGAGTTCGTCGCGGAGTCGAAGAATCCGTTCCATTGTCGCCCATGAAAATCACGTAGGTGCTTTCGGCGAGCCCGAGTTCATCGACCGCTCCGATAATGCGACCACAGATCGCATCCATCGTCTCAATCATGCTGCGGAGCGATCCCGGCTTGCCCTTCGCTTTGTCGGCGGGCGTTTCGATGATCGGAACATGCGGCAGCATCATATTATGCTGAATGCAGAAGGGTTGACCGGAAGAGGCTGCCGACTTCATTTGTTCGATCACATAATCCGCCAAGACATCCGGACCAAATCGATCCACGATGTCGTCCCGAATCTGGCCATCGTGATTGAGGCAAGGATCCCAGTAGCGGGTCGTCTTGGCCCCGTCCTTCCAGATTTGCCAAACGCACCAGGAGTCGAAGCCGGCGTCGCGACAGTGTTCCGGGTGGAACTCGAGGGCGGCGAGTTGCCACTTTCCGGTGACGGACGTGGCGTAGCCAGAGCCCCGGAGCAACTGCGCGTAGGTGGTGAACCGCTTCTTGAAATCGACGGCTTTTTTCGAGCCAACATGGACCGGCAGGACGTTGTAATAGCCATGCCGCATCACATAGGTGCCGGTGTAAAGGCTCATTCGCGATGGGGTGCAAACCGGGCTGGTGTAGGCTCGGTCAAAACGCATTCCCTCGCTGGCGAGTCGGTCGAGATGAGGTGTTTTAAAATCCAAGCCGCCGTAGCAACCCAAGGTCTCGAAACCGAGGTCATCGGCGAACAGCAGCAAGACGTTGGGCTTCGTCGCGGCCTTCGGTGCCGAGTGCAACACGGGCTCCAACATCAAATTCCGATAGCGGACGCTGGTGTGATCACCCTGGAGAAAGATCGGTCCCGGAGCGGTGTCGTCTGCGGAAAGCCCTCCGCCGGTGCAGCCTTCCAGCGGCTGATTGTCGATCACGGTGTTTCCGTTCAGCTCCACGGTGATATGGCGATCGACGAGGGTGAGGACGTAGCGATTCCAGGCGTCCCCCGGATTTGCGGCATTCTCGGAGGGGGCGATGCGCCCGAAAATAGCTCCGGGGCCCTGGATGCCTTGCATGCGACTATCGCGATCGACGACTTGCGCCTCATACATCCCGCGCAGGTAGATGCCGGAATTGCCGCCTGAAGGAACGTTGTAGTCAATCGACAGGCGAAAATCCTCGAAGAGTTGCTCCGTCACCAGGTTGCCGAAATCGCCGTAGGCTCCGAAATCGGTCTTGGGCGTTTCGTTGACCAGAATTCCGTCCTCAGCTCGCCAACCGTTCTGTTTCTCAGGGTTCGAAAGCTTCCAGCCGGACAAATCCTTCCCGTTGAACAAGGCAATCGGTTTGCCAAATTTCACCTTCGCCAGATCGGGTCGAGCGGGGAGGGGAGGCATTTGTTTGCCGCGAAGCCGCAGAGTTTCTCGCGTTTCCGGATTCGCGTCCAGGAAATGCTCGACGGTGAGTTCGAGAACGCCGGGTTCGACGATTTCCCCAACGAACGGGCCCTGGACGAGCCACTGTTCATCGGCTTTTCCGAACGGTTTCCACTTCAACTTCCGTTCGAAGCTCAGCGTTTGGCCAGCGATGGTTAGATTCTGAACCGGCTTCGCGCTTCCAACGCTCCAGAGGAGCTTGCCTTCGGTTTCGGAATCGACCGCGAGCCAGGCTGGGTTCCCGTCGGGTAGCTCGAAAGCCCAGCTGCCGGCAAACGGAGTTTCGCCAAAGCTGGAGAACGAGGCGCTGACGGTCAGGAAGAAAGCGAAGAGGGAGGATTTCATGGGTTTTTGAACGTCAGGCGAGTGCCTTGCGCCATCGTTTGACCTGATTGGCGACATTTTCCGGCGAGGGAGCACCGATCGCTTGGCGCGCGGCGAGGGCTTTGCCAACATCAAACAGGTCAAGGACATCGGGTTCGAACACCTCACTGAATTGACGAAATTCCTCCAGGCTCAAATCAGGAAAGCCTCGTCCTTCCTTCACACAGAACGCGGTGGTTTTTCCGACGATTTCGTGAGCTTGACGAAAGGGAACGCCGCGAAGCACGAGGTAATCGGCGATGTCTGTGGCCAAAAGCATGGGATCGCTGGCAGCCTTCTCAGTCGTGGCTTCGTTGATCGTCATTTCGGCGATCATTTCAGCCATCACCGCCAAAACCAGCTTCGCGGTATCGAGCGAATCGAAGAGCGGCTCTTTGTCCTCTTGAAGATCGCGATTGTAGGTCATCGGCAGCCCTTTCAGGGTCGTCAACAGACTGATCAGGTTGCCAACGAGGCGACCGGATTTCCCGCGCGTCAGTTCGGCGACGTCCGGATTCTTCTTTTGCGGCATCAAACTCGATCCGGTGGTGTGGGCATCGCTCAGAGTGACGAATCCAAATTCCGCCGAAGCCCAGAGCACGACATCCTCGCTCAATCGCGATAAATGGAGGCCGAGAAGGCTGAGGGTGAAGAGGATTTCCGCGATGAAGTCGCGATCACTGACGGCGTCCATGCTGTTTTGGCTGATTTTGGAGAAACCGAGTTCTCGGGCGACGAGCTCGCGGTCCAGCACGATGGTCGAACCCGCCAGTGCTCCGGAACCGAGCGGCATGACGTCGATCCGCTTTTCGGCGTCCGAAAGGCGCTCCGCGTCACGGCTGAGCATTTCGACGTAGGCCAACAGGTGATGGGCGAAGAGGACGGGCTGGCCGCGCTGGAGATGGGTGTAGCCCGGCACCACGGCCGAAGGGAAGCGTTCACAAACGCCGAGGAGGGCGGTTTGCAGGTCGGCGATGCGATCGCGAATCTCAGCGACTTCATCCCGACAATACATCCGCGCATCGAGGGCGATTTGATCGTTGCGGCTTCGCGCCGTGTGAAGTTTGGCCCCGGGCGCGCCAATCCGGGCGGTGAGCGCGGATTCGATGTTCATGTGGATGTCTTCCAGCTCGATTTGGAAGGTGAACTCGCCCGCAGCGATTTCGTCACGAATTTCGAGCAGCCCCTTTTCGATTGCCGATTGCTCTTCGGCCGTCAGGATCCCGGCTTTGAGCAGGGCTTTGGAGTGAGCGATCGAACCCCTGACGTCATGACGAAAGAGTCGCCAGTCGAAGGAGATCGACTCGCCCAATTTCTGGACGAGATCAGAGGTTTCAGTTTCAAATCGGCCTTTCCACATACTGGCTGACCAAAGCGTGGACCACGACGCTCTTCAAGCGCTCAACTGCGCCTCTCACATTTGCCGGTTTCATTGAGAAGATCGCAGCTGGCCTCCACCCGAACCCCTTTGTTGGAGGGGGAAAACCCCATGCGCCGAGTGATGCAATCCTCCAAGACCTCCAGATGAGGGTCTTCGAACTCGAAAACCTGGAGGCAGTCCGTGCAAATCAAATGGTTGTGATGCGGGGAATCGACGAAATTGGGGTCGTAGCATTTTTGATCGCGTCCCAGATCGATTTCTCGAAGCAAACCGCTCTCCGTCAGCAGGGATAAGGTACGGTAAAGCGTCGCACGTGAGGTTGCCGGATCGAGCTCTCTGGCTTTTTCCCACAGTTCATCGGCCGTAAAATGGTCGTTCGTTCCAAACGCCGCGCGGATAATCACGTCCCGTTGGCTCGTTCGTCGTAGTCCTTTGAGTTGCAAAAAGGCATCGACTTTTTCACTTACAATTTTGTCCACTGCCTACATCGTAGCGATTCCTGCGCGGGCGTCAACGAGACAGCACACCTTGAATTTCGCCCGATCATCGTTACGGATGGTTGACGCGTTCGCCCGTTCGGTGCCCGATCATGGACTATCACTCTCACTTGCCTCATCCCTCGAAGATCGTCCCCAAGATCGTGATGATGGTCTTTTTCTTGATGGCGTTTGGGAATTTGGTCCTCCATTTGGCGAAAGAACCCGAGTTTCCCCGTCCCACGCGGGTTGGGTTAGTGGATGCGGAGCGCGCTTACGATCCGGTGGCGTTGCTTCGCAGTGGTCTCGTGTTGCCCTCGCCCCTGGAATTGGCGCAAACGCCCCGAGCGGCCCGGCTCGATCAACCACTGGGAAGCGAACATGCTGCTTTGACTTATAACGCCCGGCCCTTTCGGGAAGTCGGGCACCTTGGTGAAGACTTCAACGGGATCGGCGGCGGGGATTCGGACCTGGGGGATCCCATCTACGCGGTTGGGGCGGGTCTGGTGGTTTATGC
>CAYGQD010000024.1:0-51904 GCA_964351855.1 uncultured Verrucomicrobiales bacterium | reverse complement strand
CGATGATCTGGTCACGAAAGGCACCAATGAACCCTACCGCATGTTCACCAGCCGAGCCGAATACCGCATCCTTCTTCGCCAGGACAACGCCGACCTCCGCCTCACGCCTGCCGCTTACGAACGGGGAATCGTCCCCAAAGCGCGCGGCGAATTCACCCTCGCCAAAGCGGCCACCCTCGCTCAAGCCCGTGAGCGCATTGCCAAAGAGCGATTCGGCGAGTTATCGGTCGAAAAGTGGTTCAAACGCCCCGAAAACGGCTGGAAAGACCTCCCAACCGAGCTGCAAACCCAATTCAGCTCTGAAATTTGGGATCTCGTCGAAACCGACGTCAAATACGAAGGCTACATCCGCCGCCAGGAAGACGAAATCGCCCGGACCGGCCGGATGGACAACAAACCGATTCCGAATTGGATCAACTTCCTCGAAATCAAGGGATTAAAAACGGAAGCCCAACACAAGCTGAACGAGATTCGTCCCACCACCCTCGGTCAAGCCGGACGGATCAGCGGGATTACCCCGGCGGATATTTCGTTGTTGGCAGTGTATCTGGAGCGAGGGAAACGCGTCACAACGTGAGAGCCTACTAATTTACTACTAATCGGGTTATAAATTAGTAGATTTCGTTGATTCCCCCCGAGAGAACTACTAATAACAGGATGAATTAGTAGTCTTTTGTGAAGATCCCGAAAACACCGCCGCCGTGGCACGATATCCTTGGGCAGATGGTAAAGGACCCGGAAAAGCAGGGTTGGTTTACCGAGAAGCAGGTTCCTCACTCTGATGAATACCTTCATTGGGACAAACTGCGGCATTTGACTCCACCAGAGGGACTCTCATCCAAAGAATGGTGGGCCCTCCTCAAGCTTCGTCGAACTGCCCAATTCCAACTCATCCCTCTCCAAGACAAAAAGGAAAATCCCTTCCGGTTTTTTTTGACGCAAACGATGTTTGAAGGACTCCATAAGATTGATTTGAGAGCAGGGGGGTCGATCGAAATGCTTGAAGAAGTAACCAATTCCGAAACTCGGGATCGTTACTACGTTTCTTCGTTGATGGAAGAGTCCATCACCTCAAGCCTGTTAGAGGGAGCGGCGACCACCCGATCGGACGCCAAACAGTTTTTGCGCTCGGGAAGGGAACCAGCCACCCTGGCTCAGCGCATGGTGGTGAACAACTACCGCACCATGCAAAGCCTTGTCGATCTGAAGAACCAACCTTTCAGCATGGACCGGATCTTTGAAATCCATCAAACCATCAGTAAGGGCACCCTTGAGTCACCCGATCAGGAGGGGCGAATGCGGCGAGACGATGAGACCATCGACATTGGGAACGATCTTAATGACGAGGTCTACCACACACCACCCCGGGCCGCCGAACTCCCTGCCCGAATGCAGGCCCTTTGTGACTTTGCCAACGAAGAAAAAATGGATGGATTTCTCCACCCGGTCATCCGCTCCATCATTGTCCATTTTTGGTTGGCCTACGATCATCCCTTCGTGGATGGCAACGGTCGAACCGCCCGAGCGTTGTTTTATTGGTCCATGTTGCGGCATGGCTTCTGGCTTTTCGAATTCATCTCCATTTCCCGGATTCTGAACCAAGCTCCGGCGAAATATGGCCGGTCGTTTCTTGAAACGGAGACGGACGAAAACGACCTCAACTATTTCATCCTCCATCAGTTGGAAGTCATCTCCCGAGCGATCGACGAACTTCACGCCTACCTGCAGCGAAAACGGAAGGAGATCACGTCATCCTCGGAATTGCTTCAGGCTCAGTCGGTGCTGAATCACCGGCAGATCGCGATTATCCAGCGCGCGATGCGCGAACCGGGAAGCGTGTTTACCATCAAGAGCCACCAGACCAGCCACAACGTCGTCTACCAGACTGCGCGAACGGATTTGCTGACTCTGGCGGAAAAGGATCTTCTGGAGCAAAAACGCGTCAAAAACCAACTCATTTTCGTCGCACCGAATGATGTGGGAGCCAGACTTCAGAAGCTGGTTGCGGACCTCTGATTTCCAGCATCACCGATTCCTATCTCTTCTGAATGGACCACAATGACCGCCTGGACTCGTCAGTCCCCAATCCGGATCACCATTTTCCCCTGAGTTCGCCCCGTTCCTGAGACGCGGAGTGCTTCGGCGACCTGATCGAAGTCCCAACGCTGGCTGATCGCAGCCTGGATGTCTCCGGCTGCGAGCCGTTCCGCCAGAAACGTGAGATCTTCCGGATTCGGTTTTGCGACAAAGGAAACCAGGCCCTGACGTTTCACCAGCGAAAGCAGACCCATTCGCAGAAATCGTGGGATCGGTCCGAGGAAATCTCCTCCCTGACCCGCGCAGCCGACGTAAACGCCCTTCGGCTTCAGCGCCCGAAGATTGTCGGACAGGGAACGGTTCCCGACGATGTCGAAGATCACATCGTAGGCGTGTTTTTGCTTCGTGAAATCGGTTTCCGTATAGTCGATCACGTGATCGGCTCCGAGCTCCCGGACCACTTCGACATTCCGAGTGCTGCAAACTCCGGTCACCTCTGCTCCCAGGTATTTCGCCAGCTGGACCGCAAAGGTTCCCACGCCCCCGGACGCTCCATTGATCAAGACCTTCTGCCCCGGTTGAACCTTGGCGATGTCGCGCAGTCCTTGAAGGGCGGTTAAACCGGAGACCGGCGTCGCAGCCGCTTGTTCGAAGGACACCGTTGCCGGCTTCGACACGACCTTCGATTCTGAAACGCAGACGGATTCAGCAAAGGCGCCTCCCGCGATTTTCCCAAAGACTTCATCCCCGGGTTGAAACTTGGTGACGTTCTTGCCGATCGCTTCGACCCGTCCCGCGAGTTCCTGCCCAAAGATCGCCTGCTTCGGCTTCCGAACTCCGTATCCCATCAGCCGAATCAGGTAGGGCTTCCCGGTCATGAGGTGCCAGTCGCCCTTGTTCACCGCCGCTGTAAGAACGCGGATCAGAATCTCGTCGTCACCGACTTCAGGTTTGGGAACTTCGCGCAAGGTCAGGGCGTCGTCCGTCCCATACTTCGTGTGGATGATCGCGCGCATTGATTTCGCAAGCACCGTGGGTTTGGCGGCAGACTCGGAAGGATGGTCCATTGGGTTTGCAGATGGATTAGAGAGTGTGTTCATGGTTGATTTCTCTTAGAAGCTTACAGCGTAAGTAGGCTCGTCCGCCGAACTTGTCAAAACAAAACTTACAGTGTATGTTTCGACTCTTGAAAGCCAAGAAGTCGAAAACCCGATCCCCGCTCACTCGCGAGCGAATCCTGCAAACCGCCGTCCAGCTCGCCGACGAAAGCGGGATCGATGCGCTCTCCATGCGCTCCCTAGCAGCCGCCGTTGGGGTGGAAGCGATGTCGCTCTACAACCACGTGAAGAACAAGGACGACATCCTCGACGGCATGGTGGAACTCGTTGCCGCGAAGATCGAGGTGCCGACCCTCGGCGGAGACTGGAAATCCGCCATGCGTCGCCGCGCCATCTCCGCCCACCAGATCCTGATGCAGCATCCGTGGGCAACCATGCTGATCGTCTCCCGCGCGAACGTCGGCCCTGCCATGCTGCGCTACGTCGATGCCACGATCGGGTGTCTGCGAGAAGCCGGCTTCTCCTACCAAAAAGCCGACTATGCCTGGAACGCGATCGACAGCCACATCTACGGATTCACCCTACAGAAGCTGAATTTTCCCTTCGCCCCCGAAGAATACGCCGAAGCCGCCAAGGGCTTCATCCACCTGATCCCCGAAGACCAGTTTCCTTATCTCAACGGCATGGCGCGCCAAGTCATCGATGGAAAGCACGACGGACTTCAGGATTTCGAGTTCGGACTCAACCTCATCCTCGACAGTCTCGATGTTCATCACGCTTGACGTGGAGACCCGATCAGCGTTGAATTCCGGTGATGGCGGATGGCGAATTTCAACCCACGCGGTGGAGCCTCATCGAGCGAGCTGAAGCGACGGATCCGAACCTCCGGCGCAAGGCTCTCGAAGAGTTCTTCGCCCTGTACTGGCAGCCTCTCTACTGGTTCGCCCGGCGCAGTGGTTGGGGGGCGGAAGATGCTGCGGATCTGCTCCAGGACTTCTGCGCCCTGCTTCAGGAGGAAAACTGGCTCGGGCGGGCGGACCGCGATCTGGGGAAGCTGCGGACGTTTCTCCTGACCGTGTTTAAGCGCCACCTGAACGATGCCCGAAAACGTGCCGGGGCGAGAAAGCGGGGAGGGGGCGTGGAGTTTGTCCAAATCGAAACCGATCTGGCCGAGCAACTGCTCGCGAGATCGACCGACGAAGCCTTGCCGAGTTTGGAAATGGGCTTCGACCGGGAATGGGCACGGACGATTTTCGACCGAGCAATCGCAACGCTCCGGGCCGAGATGAAACCAGAGACGTTCGCGCGGATCAAGCCGCTCCTGACCGGTGGGGATGACGCCAAACTGGCGACGATCGCGGAAGAATCCGGTCAATCCGTGGGCGCGCTGAAAACGGCCTTGAGCCGGGCGAGGCGAGACCTTCGGGAAATGCTTCGCGCCGAGGTTCGGGAATCGCTCCTACCGGGTGACGATTTGGATGAGGAAATGCGCTACTTGGCCAGTGTCTTGCCCGAATGAACATTTTTCTGTAACGATCTCTTCGCCGCTTCCAAGGAACCAGGCAGAATGATGGACGACGAACCGCGCAAAATCCCCAAACCGACCGATAGCACCGAGCTGAGCCCTCGCGCGGCCTTCGCTGATGCTGCGGAACCGCTGACCGACGTGACTGCGCCGCCGACTCCTCCCGGAGCTTGGAGTCCGCCTTCGATCGAGGAACTCGCGCCGTTTTTCCCGGCCTACACGATTGAGAAGCAACTCGGTCGCGGGGGAATGGGCGCGGTTTACAAAGCGGTGCAGCTCAATTTGGAACGCCCGGTCGCGATCAAAATCCTCCCCAGCGAATTCGCTGCCGATGCCACGTTTGCCGATCGCTTCCGCCATGAGGCCAAGGCGATGGCTCAGTTGGATCACCCGAACATCGTCCACATCTACGATTTCGGCGAACCGGATAACGAGGAAGAGGGCTACTACTACTTCGTGATGGAGTTCGTTGATGGGATGGATTTTCACGATCTCATCCACACTGGCCAGCTCGATCCCCAAGGCGCTCTCAACGCGGTCAGTCAGATTTGTGATGCGCTGAATTATGCCCACGAAAAAGGGTTTGTGCACCGCGACATCAAGCCCGCGAATATCTTCATCAATCAAGCTGGGCTCGTAAAAGTTGGCGATTTCGGCCTCGCCAAATTGGTCGAGGAAGCCACCGATTCGAATCCCAGTTTCACCGTAACCGGCCAAGCCGTCGGAACCCCGTTTTACAGCGCGCCCGAGCAACTCAAAGGGGCGAAAGTCGATCAACGAGCGGACATCTACAGTCTCGGGGTCATGTTTTATGAGATGCTGACGGGCGAGATTCCCCGCGGCGGTTCAGCCCCGCCTTCGAAAAAGGTCCAGATTGATGTCCGCATCGATGAGGTTGTGTTTCGGGCGATGCAATCGGAACCGGAATTGCGCTATCAAACGGCGGTGGAGGTGCGGACGGATGTGGATGGAATTCGGGATTCCCAGAGTATGCGGATTCCTGATGAGCCTGCGATCGTCGAACCTAAGAGAAACTGGATGAAATGGTGGGCGGCGGGAATTGCTATTGCGGTGGCAGTCGCGTTTGGGGTGTTCTTTCCTCACTTCTTTCCGAGCGTGGAACCTTCACCCAAGATTGGGCAGAGCGAGCTTGGAGAAACGCCCTTACCATTGCCAGAATTCCCACCGCGACTAGCGAATGAGACGCCGTGCCGTCTCGTCATTGTCAAAGTCGATCAAACCGCAGATGACGAGCTTTGGGATTGGCAAAGAGCCATCAGGCAAGACGACTTCGCCGACATCGTTTCGATCTTCTCAAAAGGTCCTACTCATCTTAGGGTCCTTAGGGCCAGTGGGGAGATGGCTAGGTGGTCGAAAGATTCTCCGGACAGTGCTGAGAAGATTGTCGCGATGAATGACGCGGTCTCCTATCTGGGTTTCGGGAGACATAGTTATGAAGCGATTTTAGACCGAACCGGTCAGGTGAGCATTTTTCCCCCGGCCCCCCACTTGGATCCTTCGTGGCTCACTAACATTTCAGCCATTTGCCAGTGGGGTAATCAATTAGTTAGTCTCGATCGATTCGGCGTAGCAAGGGTAATCAACCTCCAAGATACCAAGTCCGAGTTGCCAGAACAACAACTCGAGAACGTGCGATCGATCCCAATTACCAGTTCAAGACCGTCGATCCTTTTTCGAAACGGAGACTGGATTCGACCGGGCATCGAAGAAGGTCCTTTTCCGGGGCCCGATGCCAGCGGCACGTTAAGATTGTTCAATGCGGAACTTGGAGTTTCCCAAAGCGGGGAACTGGTGGATTGGTTTATCCCTTCGCCCAAGAACCATCGGACCCGGCCAGCCTACAAAGGCATCAACGCAAATGACATCAAATGGGCTGAGGCAAGCAGTTACGGGGGAGTGATTTCGCTTGGATTGCAAGATGGGACGGTCAGAGTCGCCCTGAGAGACTGGGACAATCCAAGAGAGTCATTTTCGTTGGTGGACCCCGAAATCAGTGCCGCGTTGGAAGGAGCAGAGAATATCATCCCTTTTCGCAAATCCAACGCAGGGGACCATCGGAATTGCTCAACGCACCTTCTCGCTCTACTTCCGGCGGACTCGGTCCCTCGGTCTGGATACTGGGATGCGGAAGAATTGTTGGCAGCAAGGCAGGCTTTGAACGACAAGCGGCAGGAGGTCGAAGAGTCTCTAACAAGTCCCAATCTACTTCCTCTCCCAACCTATCCCCCGCAGAGGCCGTCCGTTCCCTGTCGCGTCGTAATCTTGCCGTTCGGAGACGGTGTTCCAGACACGCGTCCCTCCTATATCGACGCCGTCGATGAATCGGACTGGGTGGATGTAGTCAGCTTGGGCCATCAACCCCAAAGGCGAGATTCCTTGGTTGTTCTGCGAGCCAACGGAGCGATTCAAGCCCTCGGAACACATCCTCTGGTGGCATTGGTATCGGATCTAGAAACACACCCGCGCACCGCGCAGTTTGCCGCCCCGGATTCCGCTAGAATTTGCGTATTGTCCGATGATGGCGCCCTGACGCTCTTTTCTCCTCATGAAGAGCGGCAACTCGGAAAGAACGTCGCTCAAATCAGTCTCAGCGGCTATCTATTTGCCCTTCGCGAAGATGGCCGACTCGAAGCTTTCGACAGCGAAACGTTTGAACGGGTCTCCGATCCTATTTTGGAGAACGTTTCACAATTCGGGACGGAATACGGGCGATCGAGCAGCGCTCTTCTGCGCGACGGAAACTGGACGAGGGTCAGAGTGGATCTGAGAACGGAAAAACTCGATCCTTCATCGCGATACACAGAGCTGATCGGTGGAAGCGTCGCTCGTCATTCGGATGGTCGACCCCGCTACTACGGATTTTATTACGGAGGAGGCTCGATGCAAACGCGCTTGGATCAGTGGGACGATCGCGACGTGAGTCATGCATCAGAGAACTTGCTCGGAAGTAAACTCAAGGCTTCGGATGGCTCGTGGTTAGTGCACTGGGTAGATCGAACATCCAAACCCGGCCAGTGGAAACGTATGGATATCCTGAGCCAAGCAATTCAGGGCGCGGTCGAAGTTCAGTTCCGTGGCGTGATGGAGTTCGAAGGAGGCGAGAATGAGGTTTCCTATGCAACGTGGCTCGTCGCGCTTCTTCCGGCAGAAACGGTTCCCCGTTCTGGATTTTGGCTACCGGAAGAGTTGCTCGAAGCACGAAAAATGTCCGGAGCCGCAGACGGCAAGGTGGATGGAGTCGATACCGGTGCCGCGCTCCTCTCACTCCCCGAGTTTCCGCCAAAGCGACCAACCGTAAAGTGCCGAATTGTCTACTTGCCGCTGCCAGGCACTTCCAAAACTGCCCCAATAGCTCTCCAACCGATCGACAGGGAAGATCCTAATGATGTTGTGTACCTTCAAAAGGGACATCGCGGGACCATGAGCCTTTCTGGAATTCTTGCGGATGGACGCCTGCGAGCTTGGGGAATCGGGCGCAGCGCCATTGATGACGTAAAATTCACCAACGCGGTAGGTTGTCTGAACCAGGCGTTTTCCGAATGGGCTTTGACAGAAGAAGGCAACATGGTGGAGGTCGTGGCGGGCGATTCGCCGGATCATTCGCTTCGGAAAGGCGTGTCTAAAATAGGCCGAGAAGGACCGCATTGCCTAATCCTCGATCGCTTTGGTAAGCTGACGTTTCTGCGCCAAGAAGACGGCGCGTTTGAAGAGAGGATTTTTGAGGATGTAGTCGATTTTGCATTAGATCCCAGAGGCTTTTCCATTCTTTACCGAAACGGGCTACTGGAATCCGTCGGTCCGAATCAAACCTTCACAGGTGCGAGGCAGCTGTTAGGCCACCAAACGGCAAGACTGTCCGACGGAGGTCGCATTATGTCCCGCTATGCACCGTTCAACGAACTGATCGCAGCTGAGCCACTTTCTACCGAGGAAGAAGCCATTTTGTCGAACTTGGAAGATGGCTATGATCACCTCCACTTTCGACTTGGTGAGCGATGGAGGCTTTACGCCAAAGCAGATGGAAGCTATTCCCGGTTACCGGCCACGTATGAGGATGCCGCACAGTTCGCCGAAGACTTGCAGTGGATATCGCTGAACGGGAATCAGGACGAGAAATATCTCGTGATGCTCCTCCCCGCAGAAACGGTTCCTCGTTCCGGATTTTGGCTGCCGGAAGAGTTGGTCGAAGCGAGGCGGCCGCTCTTGTAGGTTTCGCGTTGGAAAGAAGGGGATTTCGCGGGATACCTCGGGAATAGAAAAAATTTGTAACCCTGCCTCACGCTTTCTCCAAGGAAGGGATGAACCCCAATGATTCCTTGCCGTGGAACCTGCTCGCCTGACATGGTCGGCGGTTTTCCGGACAGCGAATCGAAACCGAACATCCAATCCAATAGAATGAACCCTGCATTAAGAGAAAAAATCGAAACCGCTTTAGAGAATGCCGAAAGCGAGGCCCGCAACGACCCTTCCAGCCCGTTGACCAGTATCACCCTCCGGACGGTATTGGAACGTGACGCGATTGCGTGTTCCTACCCAGACGATGGTAAAAACCTGGATAGTTCCAAAGTAGATGATCTCTTGAATCGGCATCTCGCCAACCTTTTGGGAACCGAGATCGGCGGAGGGTTCTATACCATGGATTCCCGCAATTCAAACAACGCGCTTTACGCTGTGATCTTGCCCGAAGAAAGCATGCTCGCAAAACCCGAAAGTCTCGCCGCCGCGACAGCTACCACCTCCGAAATTTCTTACGGTGGCCTTGGGCGCTTTCCCTACCTTGGCATCATGTTCGCGTTGGGACTCGGGGAAATTTTAGTGATCTTGGGAATGGTGAAAGCCCGCGAGACGGATGCGGTGCCTGCCGTCCTTATCATCTGCGGGGTAGTCGCACTGATCCTCGTCTTCCAACGGTTGAAAAACATCGGGATGAATCCCTGGCAGAGTCTGCTCATGCTGGTTCCGATTGTCAGCCTGTTCATTGGAATCCGCGCCGCTGTGTATCAGGAAGGCTTTGTCGAAGAGGGCGAGATCGACAAGACCGGGAAGATCATTTTGGCAGTCGTCTTGGTGAGTCTGCTCTGTTGTGGTCTCTTCGTGGGAATCCCTTTATGGTCGATGTAGCTTCACCGTTGTTTTCTAT
This sequence comes from uncultured Verrucomicrobiales bacterium, assembly GCA_964351855.1. Taxonomy (GTDB): domain Bacteria; phylum Verrucomicrobiota; class Verrucomicrobiia; order Verrucomicrobiales; family DEV007; genus JBCDHN01. The sequence continues at coordinate 42,123 of CAYGQD010000024.1, read as the reverse complement.
ATGCGATTTCGTGAACATTCGTGTCAAGAACCTGCGGAGTCCCGGGCAGGCTTGGTTCAGACACGAATGGGCGCGAATGACCACGAATTCGCACGAAGGAAAACAAAGCCGGTCCGCAAAATCCAAGTTTCTCTGCTCCCCACTGCGCTGCAGGAACCACAGCCTATCGAGGCGAAACGGCGTTGCCGGTTTGCCCAGGCGGCGCATCTGAAAATTGAGACTTTCACCTTTTTTGTAACCCCGCCTCACGCTTTCTCCAAGGAAGGGATGAACCCCAATCATTCCCTACCGTGAACCAACAAATCATCGCATCCCCAATCCAAACATCTCAAGGAGGCAACCATGAGTAACACGAACCAACCAAGCCCGGATCCGGGTAGTGGCGGTGCTTTCCAGGCACCCACCGTCGAGGCCATGAACGCGATCGTTGGCGATCGCTATGACGTCCTCGAAATCCTTGGCGCAAGCGGAATGGGGGCCGTTTACAAAGCCCGCCAACCACGGCTGGACCGACTCGTCGCGATCAAGCTTCTGCCCCCGTTGCCAGACGATCCCAATGGCAAGTTCAACTACGCGGAACGCTTCGAGCAAGAGGCACGCGCCATGGCGAAGCTTTCCCATCCGAACATCATCGCGGTCTATGATTTCGGGGAGGCTCCCGATGGTCAGCTCTACTTTGTGATGGAGTTTGTCGATGGCGTCGATCTGCATCAGGCGATCCAGACGGGCGAGGTTTCTCAGGAACACGTCATGGCCTGGATTCCGCAAGTGTGTGGGGCGCTGGAATACGCTCATGAACACGGCATGGTCCATCGCGACATCAAGCCGGCCAACATCATGATTTCGCGTGAAGGCCAGGTCAAAGTGGCGGACTTCGGCCTCGTGAAAGTGCTCGGCTCCGGCCAGACCCAGGTGACGCAAATGAACATGGGCACGCCGGATTACGCGGCGCCGGAGACGTTCGATGTGACGGCGGAGGTCGACCGGCGGGCTGATATCTTCAGCCTCGGTGTCCTCATGTATGAACTCCTCACCGGCACTGTGCCTCGGGGGCACTGGGAGGCTCCTTCGATCAAAAAACCAGGCGTGGACGAACGACTGGATGCCGTCATCGCTCGGGCGATGCAAAACGATCGCGAGAAGCGTTACCCGCGCGTTTCTCAGGTAAGTTCCGCGATTAGCGAAGTCACCAGCACGCCGAAAAAATCAGGCCCGCGTGCGATGATGACGGCGACGGGACCGGTTGGAGTCAAGGCGGGCGGAACGGGGCGAGTGAACCTCACGACCAGCCCCGTGACCGTCAAAGCGGAGCCCTCCGCCGAGGCGGAAGCGATGCGTCTGGACGTGGAGCGACAGAAAAAACGGGCCCGCACCATCGCGATCGCCAGTTGGAGTATTGGGCTTCTCGCCGTCGCCGTGTTCGCTCTGGTAGTGGTTCAGCGAGGGCAGGTAGCGGAACCCGCGCCGATCGTCGCCCAAACTTCGGTTTCCGAGCCCGAACCTACGCCGAAACGGGAACCAGTCCGCAAACCTAAGCCTGTCACCCCGGAGCCGTCCAACCCAACCATCACGCCGGAGCCAAAACCGGAACCCGCTCCCACCATCCCGGAGGAACCAGAGAAACCGGCGGAAGAGATCGTCGTCGCGGAAGCTCCGAAGATGGAACCGCCAACCGAGCCGACTCCAGCCCCCGAGCCGATCGTCGATCGGGAAGCACAACGGCAAGAAGTCGCCGCGCGACTCGCCGAAATCGAAGCGGAATTCGCGCCGAGATACGCCGCCGAAGTGGACGCACCTTATCAAGCGAAACTGGACGAGATGCACCAGAGTTATCTCGAAGGTTTGGGCCGCATGTTGAAGAGCGTCGCTTCGAAGCCGAACGTCGCCAACATCGTCCAAGCCGAGATCCAGCGGGTTCGCGATGGGAAACCACTCCCCACGGCGGACCCTCCGGAAATCCGCAAGCCGAGAGCGCTCTATCGCGAGTTGCTCGGAAAACTGGAGGCGGAACGAGCGATCGGCTGGCGTCCCCTTTTGGAAGCGCACCTCGCGGCGTTGAACCAGGCATCGAATCAATTCGTGGCACGCGGAATCGTCGAACCGACCGCCGCGATTCGAGAGGCCCGCGAGCCATTCGAGGAGAGTTTCGCCAGCCTGCCGAATCCGGAAGAGAACGCGGAGAAGCCGGAAGACGTCGCAAGCATCCCGGTTCCCCAGTTGCAAAGCCTGGTGTTCCCACCCCGACGTGCGAACCGACAAGGAGAAGTGGTGGCCTGGATCGCCGAATCCGCCAAACCGCTCGTGATTCCCGATTCCATTCGTGACGTGAAGAACCTCGTTGCCATCAGTGGCGGCTATACCCGAATGGCTCTGGATACCACGGGCCGAGTCCACGCGTGGGGCGAGAACAGCGCAAAACAACTCGAAATTCCGGTGGATCTCCCACCCATCGCTCAAATTCGCTCGAACGGCTACGGCATGCTGGCACTGGGAGAAAACGGGCAACTCTTTGCCTGGGGAACCAACAACAACCAAGAGCATGTGGTTCCGGAAGGGACGATCTTCGCGGCGATCCAAATCGCGGCATCAGGTGGAGCCGTCAGGCATCTGGCGCTCGACAAATCGGGGGTTCCAACCGGCTGGGGCCAAAGTTCCCATGATTTAAACGCAGCGCTCGCAGATGGGCGCGGACTGGTCAAAATCGTGGCAACTCCAGCCTTTGTGCTCGGACTTACCAAACGCGGTCAGGTGGAAGTCTTTGAGGTCTACAGTTCCATCTCTGCCGAAGACTTGCGCTTCTTGAGAGGACTCCGCGACGTCGTCGATATCGCCGGAACCATGCGCGGACCTCAGGTTCTCTTTTTGCTGGCCGATGGCACCGTGAAAATGTGGGGTTGGCAGGATCGGGCCACGGGAGCGACTCCGGAAGGCTTTGAAGGAACCATGACCGGCATCCGCGTGGGCCAACACGTTGATGGAGCAGGGCTCCATGGGATCGCGGCGATTCGCGATCAGGCCGGGCAATGGAGGCTCTATCGGCCCGGCACGAGTTACGATGCATTGAATGAGAAACTCGCCGATTGCTTCGAGGTTCAACCGCTGGAGGCAAACGGCATCATCCTCGCCCTGCGCCCGCCCCGGGCCAAGGACGAACCTGGATTCGCCCTCCCGGAGCCGAACCAATCCATTCGCGTGAGTCCTGCGGGGCTTGGCGACACCGTCACGCTGGATCAAGCGCTCGCCGTCGTCCAACCGAACGATGTGCTCTGGTTCGCTCCCGGCGTTTACCCGGCCTCTTCCCAGCCCAAACCATCGGATGTTCCGGAAGGCGGCTACTTTCTCAATACCGAAGGCGTTCGGCTGGTCGGAAACCGCGCCCAGATCACGGCCTTTCAGACGAGCGCTTCCAAGGTTAGCATCGAAGGGATGAAGGTCGATTATCTGGCCTGTATCCATGGGTCGGATTGTCGAATTCTTGACAGCATCATCACCGAAAACATCAAGAGCTGGCCCTCGAACCAACTTCTCATTGAGAACTCGGTCGTCGCCAAAACCGATGACCCCGGAGACGAACTTTCCCTCCGCAGCTGCACCCTGACCGGCCACAAAGGTTACACCGATTCCAAGCGCCGGTTGAACGCGGAATCTTGCATCTTCGTCGGCTTGCGCGATTTCGGGCTTCAGGTGGAGGACAGCTCCGTCCAGCGTTTCACCAACTGCCTCTTCGCCGGAGCCATCGCCCCGATCATCATCCGAGACACCAAGCAACAAATTCGCAACCTCCAGGAAGCCGCCTCTCATCCCTACCTGACGTTCCAAGACTGCCGATTCGACACCCCCCAATTCGTCGATGCCGCGAACGGAGACTTTCGACTCCTCCCTAGTTCTCCCGGTCAGGGCTTGGGTGCCAAATTGGATGAAACCGGCTGGCCTGTCTCCGCACCGTAATCGTAAAACGTGTCATCGTTTGGCAATATTGTAACCCTCGATTGGGACTTTCCAAGGAACGGATAGAACCTTAGCCTTTTGTCAATGAGCGAGCAGGAAGAAGACCCTCAAGCCCCAACTGAAATCGACGCCGCCGCGGTGTTTCGTGATGCCGCCACGCCCACCGACCAGACTCCCGACGTTTCACCACCGCCGGGAATGTGGACGCCGCCAACGGCCGAGGAGCTGGATGCGCAGCTTCGCGGCTTCAACGTAGAGAAACTGCTCGGTCGTGGTGGGATGGGCGCGGTTTACCAAGCCCGGCAAATCAGCCTGGATCGAACCGTCGCCATCAAAATTCTCCCGCCGGAATTCGCGGAAGATCCTGCGTTCGCGAGCCGTTTTGAGCGCGAAGCCAAGTCCCTCGCCCAACTTAATCACCCGAACATCGTGCATATCCACGATTTCGGGAAGACCGACGCCGGGCACTACTTTTTCGTGATGGAATTCGTCGATGGCACCGATTTTCACCATCTCATCCAGGCCGGCCAACTCGATGCAATCGGCGCGCTCAACGCGGTCAGCCAGATTTGCGACGCGCTCGCCTACGCTCACAGCCAGGGCTACGTTCACCGCGACATCAAACCCGCCAACGTCTTTCTAAACACCCAGGGAATGGCCAAAGTCGGCGATTTCGGTCTCGCGAAAATCATCGGGACCGACACCGTCACTCCTTCCGCCGATCCCTCCCTGACCGTCTCCGGAGTGGCCATGGGAACCCCATTTTACAGCTCTCCGGAACAAAGCGCCGGCCTGCCCGTCGATCAACGTGCCGACATCTACAGCCTCGGTGTGATGTTCTACGAAATGCTCACCGGCCAAATCCCCCGCGGCCATTTCGAGCCGCCTTCGAAGCGGGTTCAAATCGACGTCCGGATCGACGATGTCGTCCTTCGCGCCATGGCCAACGAGCCCGAGATGCGCTACCAAAGCGCGCCAGAAATGCAGAGTGAGGTGGATGTGATTCGGACGAGTCCGGAGGAGGTCCCCTTGGAAACTGAACCCAAAAAGCGCAGTCGTTGGCCGATCGGGCTCGCCGGAACGATTGGGATGCTCGGTCTCGCTGCGGCGGCGTTTTTCCTGAGCAAGAACGGAATGAAGGACGAGCTCGCAGGTGGGGCTCCATCCGTCGAGTCTTCGATCGCAGGAGCGACGAAAGGATCACCATTCCCCTTATCGCTTCCAGAGTTTCCTCCGCAACGCCCGACCAAGAAGTGCCGCCTCGTTGTGCTTCCACTACCCGACCAAAACCCCACTCCGGAACGCGATTGGCTCCAACAGATTGAAGAAGATGACTTCGATCGTTATGTGAGCTTTGGAACTTGCGGCTATTTGTCCGATGTAACCCTATTAACGGCAGAGGGAGATCTCAGAGGAGTCCTGTTGGACGGGATTCAGACGACTGCACGCTATGAGACTACCATTCAAACCAAGGATCGGAACTGGGTCTTGGCCGACCACAATGGTATCCATTGGGCGGCGATCGATTCCACGGGGCGACTTCTTCCAACGGACCATCGGGACACATTTTGGGGAAGCGATGCTCCGAACATTGACGAAGAGCGGTTTTTGGATGTCACCACGGGAGGAGGCTACCTCGCGCTTCATCGGAACGGTAAGCTTTCAGGTTGGGGAAAACTTTTTGACGACCATGCCCTGCTTCAAGGTCGCATCGAATCCGATCAGGATATCGTCCAGATATCTCGATTGGCCTATCTACGAAAAAACGGCAGCGCAATCGGATGGCGAGTCAACGTCAAAGCGCCGGATGGCGTCAACATTTCCGAGTATCCAGAGGATTCGCTCGTTTCTCTCTCAATACGTGGGCGTCATGGAATCGGACCGGACGGCCAGGTTTACTTCCTGGAAAAGAACGACAAACTGATTCCGAGAACGTTCGGTTCCGAACGCTGGGAAAAGGTTTTTGACGGACATTATCGCGATAGTAATGGGTTCAATGATTGGTTCATTGCCTCTCTCCAGGATGGCGAGAAACTTCATTTTGATTTTCCAGTCTCGCCGGAATCATCAACAAGCGCCTATGAGACGGCACTGCGGGGACTGACAGATGTCGTAATGAGCGAAGAGTTTATCCTCGCCCTTCTTCCCGCCGGGACCGTCCCACGCTCCGGATACTGGGAAGTCGATGAGTTGATCGAGGTGCGGCGTGAACTGATCACGAAAAAGGAAGCTTCTGACCTTGCTCAGCCCTAAGGGACGGCGCTCCGTTCGAGGATCCAAATCCGTCATTGCTGCCGCTGCCGGAATTTCCAACCATGAAAGGCAGGCTCGTGATTCTGCCAACTCGTTTCCACCCTGCCGAAGGAGGAAGCGTTCTTTCGTGGGTTGAGGACATTAACCACGACGATCCATCAGATTTGGTGCGATTGGGCGATTTCAATCCCCCTCCCGAACAGATTTGCGCCGTAGTCGATTCCCGTGCAGGCAAAGCCTGGGGAGTCAAACCGGAAGTAGCCGAGATCAATCAATATTCCCACCAGGATACGGTTGATTTGGTAGGGTTTGGCAATCGGGAATATTTGCGTTGTTGGAACAGGGTATCGTCAGGGCCGTGACGCTTGATGCTCACAAATGGCTTCCAACGAAGCCGATGAAAAACATCAGCCAACTCGGAATGCTGGCGATGATAGAACAAGGAATTGCGTTGTCGCAATCCGATCTCTTTTGCTTCGCTCCAAATTCTGGAAGGTGGAGGATTTGATCGAAGCACGTAGTTGATCGATCCCCGCAGTTCTAGCTAATGTAGCCAGTCCAACGGACTGCACATTCCGGTTCTTTTCCGCAAAATCCGCAGATCAACCGTCCGATTTTCGAACACTGTAAGTTGCTTTCTTTCGGTTGCGACAGTGAGGTCATTCACGAAATCATGAACATGAAGCTCTACCTCCCCACTTTTCTCATTGCCACCACCGGTCTCTTCCTTCCCTCTTGCGATAATCCAGCTGATGGAGTCGCCAAAGCGCAGGACGTAGCTGAAGACGTTGCGGCCACTCCTGATGGCGCTGGCCAAGTTTACGTCTTCGCCGCCGATTCAAAAATCGAGTTCGTCGGCTCGAAGGTAACAGGGTCCCACGAAGGCGGCTTCACGAAGTTTGAAGGCCAATTCAAGACGGACGGTGAAAAGCTGCTCGGTGGTGAGAATGCCATCACTATCGACATGTCTTCCACGTGGTCGGACAACGAGAAGCTGACCGGCCACCTCCTTTCTCCCGATTTCTTCGACGCCGAAAAATTCCCCACCTCCACCTTCAAGCTCCTCAAGACGGAAGCTGCCGAAGGGGACAATCAATACCTCCTCACTGGTGAATTCACCCTCCACGGCGTCTCCAAAACCATCGGGATTCCTGCGAAAGTTTGGAAAGAGGCTGACAAAGCCTACTTGACCTCCGAATTCGCGATCAATCGCCAGGATTACGGCATCAGCTACCCGGGAAAAACGGACGACCTCATTCGTGACGAGGTGGTGATCAAGCTGGACATGGTGGCGACGCCACAGGCTTGAGGCTGGTCAGTTCCACGCGACCATCAGTGAGCAGGTTGATCGATTCACCCTAATTTCCGTAATTCCACCCTCCGGGGAGCATTCATCATCAAAAGTCGGGAGGTCACAGTCCCGATCTCGCTGATTCCGTGAATCACGCCAGTTGTTTCTTCGAAGTGTTCTTCCCAACAGTGGGTCCGGGGATTGTAAAGCTCCACGATTTTACCTGAGTCAGGAGAAACGGAGGTCAGGTTCGGGCCTTTGTAGGCGTTACATCGATCACACGCTAACGCGAGGTTTTCGAGCGAATCATCGCCGCCGTGCTGTTTCGCCAAAATGTGCTCGATGTGGTGGGAAACCAGCGGAGTTACTGCCTGTGGAATCCGGCAATATTCGCACCGCTCACCGGCGCGTTCCCGAACCTGTTTCCTGACTTCAGCATCCATCGCACATGCCCATCAGGCTGCACTTTTGCTCTGAGAAAGACGGGCCTTGGATTGGATGATCGCAATCACATCCAAATCCTCAACAAAGCGCTTGTACTCCAGTTCCTCCTCTTCGGTGAGTTTCCCTTCATTCGCTTTCTCTCGCAACGATTGAAGTCTCTCTTCCTGGCTAGGATCCAGTCGCCATTCCATTATTTGGCGCGCCTGCTGTTCCGTGAAGCTTTGCGCCAGTGGTTCCAAAAGGTGATCGAGGAGGGAGTCCGCCATGGTGTGAGCTTACGATAATCAGCGTGGGATTCCAAAGAGAAATCGATCCTAGCCGAAGGAACGTATCCCACAAATCCAGCTTGCGCTCGCCCATTCCACGCTAGGTTGAGCGCAGATTATGAGCGATAGCGATTTTGGATTAATTGGCTTGGCCGTGATGGGTCAGAACCTGGTTCTCAATGTGGAGAGCCGCGGCTTTCAGGTTTCCGTGTTCAACCGGACGACTTCGGTGACGGAGCAGTTCATTGCGGACCATCCGGGCAAAAACTTGGTCGGCGCGAAGACGCTGGAGGAGTTCGTGAAGAGCTTGAAGCGGCCACGCAAGGTGATGATGCTGGTGCAATCGAAGGCCGGTCTGAATCCATCGGATCGCGATGCGGTGGATGCGGTGATTGACCAGGTCACGCCACTGTTGGAGCCGGGCGACCTCATCATCGATGGTGGGAACACCTATTTCATCCACACTCAGCGCCGGAGCGAGGATCTCGCGGCGAAGGGGCTGCTTTTCATCGGGACCGGTGTCTCGGGAGGGGAGGAGGGGGCTCGCAAAGGACCTTCGATCATGCCTGGCGGACCGAAGGAAAGCTGGGAGATCATCAAGCCGATTTTCGAGGCCATTGCCGCGAAGGTCGATGGCGAGCCTTGTGTGACGCACATCGGCGAAGGCGGCGCAGGTCACTTCGTGAAGATGGTTCACAACGGGATCGAGTACGGCGATATGCAGCTCATCTGCGAGGCCTACAATTTGTTCCAAGCGGCTGGGTTTTCGACCGAGGAGATTGCCAAGGTGTTCAGCGATTGGAATGCAGGCGAGCTGGAGAGTTACCTCATCCAAATCACCAGCGAGATTTTCAAAATCACCGACGACGAGACCGGCAAGCCGATCATCGACGTGATCATGGACCGGGCCGGACAGAAAGGAACCGGTCGCTGGACGGTGATGAACGCGGTTCGCGACGGCGTGGTCGTTTCCACGATCAACGCAGCGGTGGAGGCGCGCGCCCTGTCTTCGCACAAGGAAGAGCGAGTCGCCGCTTCAAGCGTTTTCCAAGGACCGACACCGAATATCACGATGTCGAAAGAGGAGCTGGTCCAGAAAGTTCACGACGCGCTCTATGCCTCGAAGATCGTCAGCTACGCGCAGGGTCTGGATTTGATCGCAACCGTTGGCGACGACCACAAGTGGAATCTGAATCTGGGTTCGATCGCGAAAATCTGGCGCGGCGGCTGCATCATCCGCGCCCGCTTCCTCAATCGCATCACCGAAGCTTACCAACGCGACGCCGAGCTGAAAAACCTGATGCTCGATCCGTTCTTCACCGACATCTTGAATCGCTCCCAGGCCGCGTGGCGGGAAATGGTCGCGCTCGGCGTTTCCAACGGCATTCCGGTTCCGGCCTTCTCCGCGTCGCTCGGTTACTACGATAGTTACCGCAGCGAACGGCTTCCCGCGAACTTGCTTCAGGCGCAGCGCGATTTTTTCGGTGCCCACACCTACGAGCGTCTCGACAAGCCGAAGGGCGAGATGTTCCACACCAAGTGGCCGGAATTGATCGAGTAGAGATCGATAGCCCAAAGGGTTTTCACCCCAAAGCGAAGGGTTGCCAAAGCAACCCTGGGAGAACCTCCCGTTTGATTTCCCGGACCAGATCCGCTGTCGTTCCCGTTTTGGATAACCGACACAAAATGTGAACGTGATCGGCAACACCGCCGACGCGAATTGAGGGTGAATCCTGGTTTTTACAGGCGCCCGCAATATAGGCGAACCATTCACCCCGTAATACCGGGTCGGTCACGAACGGATGACGGTCCTTCGTGGAAAACACGATTTGGAGGTAATTCTGGCAAAGGGACTGCGGCACGGTTTCGGTGAACTTTAGGGTCTACAACGCCTTTGGCGGAGGTGCAATGGTCGGTGGGTGGTGTTCCAGGGTAGCCGTGTTCGGCAACCCTTCGCTTTGGGATATGATCCCGTTGGGATGGTCGGCTTTTGTAAGACTACTCCACCACCGGTGCTCCTGAAAATCGTAGTACCCGGTGATTCATGCTGTCGGAGATCCAGAGGCGGCCTTGAGCGTCGAGTCTGGCTCCGTGGGGCCGATTGAGTTCGGTTTTGAGGGGATCGTTGTCGACCTTGGTTCCGGCTTTCTGGGGAACGCCGGCGATGAGGTGGATCATGCCGGTTTTGGGGTCATAGAGGCGGATACAATGGTTGACGTCGTCCGTGATGATGAGATTGCCTTTGGATTCGAGGCAGAGATGTTTCGGGCCGTTGATGGTTGCTTCCACCGCAGGACCGCCGTCTCCGGAATAACCGGCTTTGCCCGATTGGGAAACGATGGTGCGGATGCTACCTTGCGGGTTGATTTCGCGAACCGCGTTTCCGTTGCGGGAGGCAATGTAGACGGTCCCGTCCGTTCCATAACAGGCCGCCCGGGGCGAAACCAGCGGCTGCTCGAGTGCTGGCTCACCATTTTTGGGCATTCCTTTCTTTCCGTTACCCGCGACGGTGCTGATCCTACCGGAAGCCAGATCGATTTCGCGAACGCGGAGGTTTCCGAGGTCCGCCACCAGCAGGTTTTCGCCAGAAGCATCAAGGGCGACGGTGTAGGGTTGGTTGAATGTTGCGGCTTCGGCTGGCCCGCCATCGCCTCCAAACCCGGCTTGGCCGCCTTGGCCCGCAAAGGTCGAAACCGTCCCGACCTCCAAATCGATTAGGCGGATCCGATGATTGAACGTATCCGCAATAAAGAGGCGTCTCCCGTCGGGATGAAGCGCCAGCTCGTGCATTCCGTTGAATCTCGCCCCGCTCATGGGCCCTCCATCGCCTTCCGCGACGTCACCCAGTCCCTTCCCTCCGGGAGTTTTGCGACCGGCGATGAAGCGGACTTCACCGGCTGGGCTAATCGAGAAAACGCGATTTCCTTTCTCATACTCCACGCCGTAGGCGGTGCCGTCCTCCGCGAAAACCAGGGAAAATGGTTGAATCATGCCACTCTCAAACACGGCGACATCTTCCCCGTGGGCGGTGAACACAGCGAGGAGGAAGGCGAAAAAGCAGGTGCGGGATTTCATGGAGGCGATCCTAGCGCAAACTGAGGTGGACCGCAAAGTGCGGGGAGGCTGGACAAGGCGGATTTTCCTGACGAAGCTACGGGGTCTAACCTCACCCATGAAAACGCCCATTTCCTTTTGCCTCGCTGCGATCTTCGGTTCGCAAGTCCTCTTCGCTTCTGACAAGAATGACCTCACTCCGGTGATGGTAGAACCGGGCGACGTCTTTTTGGAAAACGATTTCGAGGAAGCCTTCAAGGTTGAAAAGAGCCATCCGATTTTCCGGCTCGGTCAGGGAACGAATTGGGAAGCGAAGGACGGATTCCTCGTCGGCACCCAGTCCAGTCCAGACTATCAGGCGAAGAAAAAGGCGGCAGGTAACGGTCATCTCGGGACCGCTCCGCGCCTTCAATTCGCTGGTTCGCCCAAGGATGTCATCCTCAAATATTCCTTCAAGATCAGCGGAGGGAAATTCACCAAGTTGTTGCCGATGGTTGAGGCCGGTCACCACCTGCGCCGGGTCTATTTCGGACCGGAAGGCAGCCAGATCTTGGTCGATCATGAACAGACCACGGTCACGGAAAGCGACTTCGTCTTGGAATTGGAAACGTGGTATCACCTCATGATCGAAATCAAAGACAACGAGTTTTTGGTGAGGTTTCAGGATGGTCCGACGCTTTATGGTAATGATCCGGGAGTTGGCGCCGACTTCGCCAATTACAACATCGGCATCACCGCAACGGATCAGGGAACGATGTTCATCGACAACATGACCATCTGGGAAGCGGGCGTTTTGAGGAAAGACTGGTCAGAAACGAAAGGCACTCTGGCGAAGTAGCGGAAGATGCCAAATCTTCCGGCTCCCGATTCTACGGTCGACTCATCCAAACATTCGACGCACCAATTTCGGAGACACCTTCCTCCCATTGGTTCTGAAATCTGCTCTTCTCCACTTCCCTCATCAATTTCTTATAGAGGCGCTTCCTCTCGACTAGGGACGAACAGGATTCATACGCTTCCATGAATCGCTTTCGAATCACCACCTGTTGAGGCGTTGGAACGCAATCGACGTCAATCTTCATGGAAACAATCCGGAAGTCTTGGGAGTCGAAGGTTCGGGGTTGCGGGGAATCAGGAGAGACAACTTGCATCGGTAAGAGCTCTTCCGGGTGTTATCCGTAAATTGGACATTATCGTATTGGATTTTGTGAGTCTGCCCCTTAATCCATACCACGCACCGGCGGCAAGGCATCGGCGAAACCGGCTCCCGTTCGTTTCAATTCGGCAACCGCGCTCGCCCGCATTTTCTTCAACCGTTCTGCATGTTCCGGATGGAGTGCGAGGTTGGTCAACTCTTCGGGATCAGTCTCCAGATCGTAGAGTTCTTCGATCTCTCCGGCGACGAAGGTGCGGATGTATTTATAACGCCCATCATGAGCCGTTGCATACCAGGGAACTTTGGCGGTGCGAGTGAGAACGGCGAGGTCCGTTGGGATCACATCCGTGTCAGAGCCGTAGCTCTGTGCGGTGTGAACCGTGAGGAGTTGTCGATCCCAGGTTTTCTCCGGATCGGTCAGCAAAGGGGTGAGGTCGCGGCCATGCATCTCCCAGGGAAGCTCGATCCCGGCGAATTGGAAAAACGTGGGGACCAGATCGACGCCAGCCACCGGCGTGTTGTTCACCACACCGCTCGGTAATTTGGCGGGCATCGAGATGATCAAGGGGCTTCGCACCGTCGCGTCGTAGGGAGCCACTTTCGAGCGAAACCCGTGCTGGCCCCAGGCAAAGCCTTGATCCGAGGTGAAGACGATGAGGGTGTTCTCATACTGGCCCGTTTCCTTCAGCGTCTGTACGACTCGGCCCACCGCTTCGTCCAGCGCCAAGACACCTTGGTGATATTTGCGAATCCAGGCGTTGAGATCGCTACCATGCTTCCCCTTCCCTGGAGAAAACTCTCCCGTGGCCCGTTTCCGGCCTTTAAGGTGGGGCTTGCCATCCGGGCCTTGGATCCAGGATTCTACCCGCTGCATATAATCCGGCTTCCCCTCGCGCGGCGGGTAGATATCGGCGGGAACCGGCACCTCAATATCCGGGTAGGCTTCCAGGTGACGCTGGGCCGGAGTGAACGGTCCGTGGACCGCGCCGTAACACAACCAGAGATACCAGGGCTTCTCCTTATCGCGTCCTTCGCCCTTGAGATAGTCGATCGCCCATTCGGTGTAGTTATCGGTCGAGTATCCTTTGACCATTTCCGGCTCGCCTCCGTTCTTCTCAATCAGCTGATCCTTGTAATAGTTCCCCGCGTTGCCGGGATACCGCGGCCGATTCCACACGATTTGGTAATCCCAGTCGCGGCCAAATCCGGTGTCCGTTCCGGTATGCCATTTCCCAATCTGAGCCGTTTGGTAACCCTGCTTTCGGAATTCGGATGGCCAGAACGGACACTTCTCCGGATCGTATTCGCTCCCTGGATACTTCCCCTCCATCCGCATCGACTCGACCCCATGCTGATAGTGACCGGTGAGCAGTGTGGCCCGTGATGGCATGCACCAGGTGCCGATGTAGGCGTACTTGAATCGCACCCCGTTCTCAGCCAAGGCATCGATGTTCGGCGTTTTGCAGAAGTCGTAGGCCTCCGGGTAGCAACTTACCGTGCGATGCGAGTGATCGTCCGTGTAGATGAAGAGAATGTTGGGGCGCTCGGCAGCTTGGGCGGAGACCGTGCCGAGAAAGAGCAACAACAGGAAAACGCGATTCATGGTGTCTTTGGAATGAAGGAATTTCCGGGAAAAGTCGAGCCCGACTTGTGGGTTCTCAGTGGTGCTTCTCGGTCGCGCGCGAAAATCCGGGTTTGAAAGTCGGCTTCAGCGCGGCAAGCTGAATCCTGCTCATGAAAAACCCCATCACCTACGCGATCCTTCTCGGGGTCGCGGTTCTCTCGTCGGTTGCTGCGGAACCGACTCCGCCCCAGAATTTCCGAGCCATCTTCAACGGCACAGACCTGACCGGTTGGCATGGACGGAACCCGCATTCCGTCGCCAAGCTGGAGGGCGAAAAGCGCGAAGCGGCATTGCAGAAGATGCGCGATGAATTTGCCGATCACTGGAGGGTGGAGGGTGAAGAGTTGGTCAACGACGGGCATGGTCCTTACGCCACGACCGATGAGGAGTTCGGAGATTTTGAGCTGTTGCTGGACTATAAAACCGTGCCGAACGCGGATAGCGGCATCTATCTGCGAGGGACGCCACAGGTCCAGATCTGGGACAAAACCCAAGTTTTCAACCCCGAGAAACCGACCCGGCGTCCGCATCTCGGTTCCGGCGGTTTGTTCAATAACACGCCCGATACGCTGGGCCGCGATCCGCTTCGAGTCGCCGACAAGCCGTTCGGCCAATGGAACCAGGTGCGCATCATCCAGATTGCCGCGCGCACCTGGGTTTGGCTCAATGGACACGCGGTGGTGGAAGGGAGCGTGATGGAGAACTACTGGGACCGTTCTCAGCCGCTTCCGGCGACCGGGCCTGTCATGCTGCAAACCCACGGCGGCGAGATTCGCTGGCGCAATATCTTTGCTCGGACGATCGGTGAAACGGAAGCCAAGCAGTATCTTGCGAGTCACCCCTTACTGCCAGAACCGACCGTTTATGACGCAGCTTACGGAATGCACCCCAAGCAGGTTCTCCATTTCTGGAAAGCGGAATCGGAAGAACCCACGCCGCTGCTTCTCTTCATCCACGGCGGCGGATGGATGGCGGGCGGGCGCCTCAGCGGACTGAGCGGGATGCTGCAGGACTTTCTGGATGCAGGGATCTCGGTGGCCTCCGTCGAGTATCGTTTCATCCCCGAAGCGACGGCCGATGGGGTGGTTCCGCCAGTGAAAGGACCGCTTCACGATGCGGCGCGAGCCTTGCAGTTTGTCCGCAGCCAAGCCGCGGAGTGGAACCTCGATAAGGAGCGGATTGGCGCCTCGGGAGGTTCCGCCGGCGCCTGCACGAGTCTCTGGCTGGCGTTTCACGATGACTTGGCTGATCCGGCGAGCGAGGATCCGATCGCGCGCGAATCCACGAGGCTTTTCTGCGCGGCGGTCAACGGTGCCCAGACCACTTTAGACCCACACCAGATGCGGGAATGGACGCCCAACAGCCGCTATGGTGCCCACGCCTTCGGGATTACCGGCGATCCGGCGAACCAACTCTCCGCCTTCGACGTATTCCATGCGAAACGCGATTCGATCGCGGAGTGGATTGCGGAGTATTCCCCCTACGCCCTGGTTTCTGAGGACGATCCTCCCGTCTTTCTGAATTACGGAACGCCACCCGCGCTTGGGCGGGAAGAGAAGGATCCAACGCACTCCGCGAACTTCGGGCTCAAACTGCAAGAGCACTGTCAGGAAATCGGTATCCCTTGCCAACTGGTCTACCCCGGAGCCCCAGAGGTTCCCTACAGCACGATCCCTGAGTATTTAATCGCGACCCTCAAGGCGGCCCGTTGAACCCGCAAAATCACGCGGATTGAGAACGTCCGTTTCGCGCGTTTGCCGAATCGATACCGCCTGGATTGCCGCTCCGGATTCCGACTCAGAGATTCTCTCCGCCAAACCGAATCACCGCGAACCGGATGAGTTCGCCCATGTCCGAGATCCCTAGGATCTCTTTGATGCGGGCTCGATGGGCATCGACGGTTTTCGAGCTGATGTTGAGTCGGCCACCGATATCCTGAGTCCTAAGCCCCGAGCCAATGAGTTCCAGAACCTGTAGTTGACGGTCGGTCAGGTTTTCGACGGCATCTCGATTTCGGTTCCTCCCGTACGATTGCTTCATCATACGCTTCATGGTGCGGTCACTGAGGAAGGCTTCTCCCTCTGCCACGGTATGGAGAGCTTCTAAAAAGAGCTCAGAACTCATGCTTTTCATGACGTAGCCGTCGGCACCGGCCCGGATCATTCGATCGGCATAGAGTTTCTCATCATGCATCGTCAGGACCAGAATCGCTCCCTCGTAGTTGGCGGCCCGAAGTCCTTTGGTGATTTCGAGACCGTTCCCATCCGGAAACGTGATGTCGAGAATGACGATATCTGGTTCTTGGCGAAGAACCTCCTGAACGGCTCCGCGGGCTTGCCCGTACTCTCCGCAGATTTCGAATTGGGGATCCTGCGAAATGATCGCCCGGAGTCCCGTTCGGAGGAACTCATGATCTTCGAGGAGAAATACGGATTTTGTAGCGGTGGCTTCCATTAACGTTTTTTCGGTGACTGACAAGCAACGGTGGTCCCGGTAGATCTGTCACTCAATATTCTCAAGCTCCAGCCGATGCTTCGCGCCCGATGCTGCATAATTTGCTGGCCAAGGCCCTTCGCCGTCACCTTATCCGGATCGAAGCCGCAACCATTGTCGCTGATGCTGAGGGAGATGTGGCGGCTTTCCCTCTCTAACCGAATCACGATGGACGTCGCGCGGCTGTGGCGAATGGCGTTGTGGACCGACTCCTGGGCGATTCGGAAAAGATGATTGGCGGTGTTTTCGTCCGGAAGCTGAATCGGTTCGTCCGGAATGAGCAATTGAAAATCGATACCGGGGGCTAACCGACCAAGACCGCGCAATGCTTCGTGAAACGTTGCCCATTCGCAACCGACCGGATGCAGATCCATCGATAGATCTTTGGTCAGACTGACGGCCTCACCGACTTTTTCGACGAGCATCTTGAGTTGATCGGCCACCTCTGGTTCTGAGTCCCGTAACCGAATCGCTGAAGCGCTGAGATGAAGATCGATCCCTTTGAGGAGAGATCCGAGATCGTCGTGAAGGCATCGAGCGATCTTCGCCTTTTCGTCGTCGCTGGCGCGATAGAGTTGTTGTTCAAGCCGTAACGCTTGGGCTTCTCGCTCTGTGGTAATGTCAGTCAACCCGATCCGGCAAACCTCCTCAGTCATGGTCGCGGACTGCGAGACCACACTCTCTAGCCGAACGATCATCGGCTCATTCTTGAAGGTCATCGCGAAATCTTCGACCTGTTTTTCCCGAGTCAGAAAGGCTGCTTCGAGGTGTTGAGAGAATCGTTTGACGTCTTCGCGGGAAACCAGGTTCGAGAGGCGGGAACCGATGAGCTTGGACCGTTCTGTTTCCAGGATGTTGGTGACGGTGAGATTCGCTCGGATGACGATTCCATCCCGTCCCACGGTGAGATAGCCAACGGGAGCAAAGTCGTAAAGATCCGCGTAGAGATCCCGCGCTTCGGAAAGTTCTACCTGAGCTTGATTCAGTTCCTCGTTCTGAATTTCCAGTTCGATTTGATGGACCTGGAATTCGTGGACCAACTTGAAGAGTTCCTCTTGAGACATTCGAGCAATATCAACATTGCTCGTCGTGTGGAGGGCTTCGGCGCGGCTGCGGAGATCCGGGGGCCCAGGGTCTTTCTCGTTCGGCATAGGTCGCAGGAACAAAGTAGCGATTTTCTTGAGACGAAGTCCAGATTTTCCTCGTCGTGAAGTCGCTAAAAGACTTGAGCTAGGCCCAAGGACCTAGCTCAAGAGCAGGGTAGGGTTGTTGACGGGTTATTAAAACTCCGACCTTTCCTTGCGGAGGTAGCCTCATCCGACCGGCAAAATCTGTAAAGGGTAAAGTAGGAAAAATCCCTACGTATCGCCTCAGTGATTAGGAAGTTCCCTCATTGCCAGAAGGATCATCGCAGCTTGGCCTGGTCCCTGCTCGAGTTGTCTTCCATTGATGATAAAAGTCTTGTGCCCGATATCCGGAAAATCTGCTTCAACCCGCAAATTTTCGAACTGCTTGTTCTCCGGTAGGACTTTTTCGAGCAAACGCCGCAGTTCAGGATGGTTCCATTGTCCGGATCCGATTTCGTAGATGAGGGTGTTCTCGATCGGCTGACTTCCGTTCTGAAACGTGTCGCAAAACGCAGAATTGCAGGAGACGATCTGCAATTTTTCATCGAGCACGACCAAGGGTTCCCCGACCGTCTGGACGATGCTCTCGAAAAAGGCACGTTGTTGGTAGGTTTGGCTGATTTCGAAAAACGTGATCACCAATCCACTAATGACATTTTCTGAGGTTCGATAAGGGCCGATCCGCATCAAATACCAGCCTCCGAAGTCCGTCTCGACCTCCTTCTCTCGAAACGCGAGGGTTTTCAAGACCGATTGACAATCGGAAACCAACGTCGTGTAGAGCAGGTGCGACGAAAGATCGACGATGGGCCGCCCAATGTCCGTCGGGATCAGGTTGATGAGGTTCTTGGCTTCCTCCGTGTAGCGCTTGATCTTCAGCTCATTGTCGAGAAACACCGTCGCGATGGAAGTGCTGTTGAGCAGATTCAGCATGTCATCGTTGGCCTCACCCAGAGACTGCATCTTGCTTTCCAGCTCGTTATTGACGGTGGTCAATTCCTCGTTGAGCGACTGCAATTCCTCCTTGGAGGTTTCCATCTCCTCGTTGGTCGATTGCAATTCTTCGTTCGTTGACTGCAGCTCTTCGTTGGCGGATTTCAGCTCTTCGTTGGAGGTTTGCAGTTCTTCGATCGTCGTCTGGAGCGACTCTTTGCTGTGCTGGAGTTCCTCTTCTAACTGTTTGACCCGATCGTTATCCACGGCTTTGGCCGCCTTCGTTTTGGACTTCGGTTTCGGGGTTTTGACCGGGAGAAAGCTGACCAGGTAGAGTCCGCGGACCGGCTCTGGTTCCAGAAGTTTCGTCACGGAAAGATGGACCGTCGTGAAGCCTCCGTTCTTCCGGATTCGGACGTTCTCGCGGGTGACATCCGTCTCTTTGCCCGCCCGCCGTAAGGCTGAAGCTAATTCCAGTTCCAACCCCTCGCGGGCCATTTCCAGGACGTTCATCCGTGGTTGCCCGGCGGAAGGCTCCAGGAAATCACCCGTTCGACCGTGAATGTGGAAAATCTCTCCCAGGTTGTTGCACAGGATACTGGGAGGACAGAAGCGGCTAAGGAGAGTTTGCGTCACCATGGAGGGAACGCTGCGCTCGGGATCGGGTGTCTTCGGGTTCATGGGTCCAGGTTCGGTTTGACGGACCGGTTGAGCAGATACCTCCGGCCAGAAGAAACCCGTCACGGTCGCTTCGATTTTGGAATAAATCTTCCAACGTTTGTCCTCTAAATGGAAGAGTTCAGAGCATTGACCCACTGTTTCTGACGGGCCGAGAAACAGCAGCCCTCCAGGTTTCAGCGCGTAGTGAAGGATGGGGAGGAGCCGCTTTTGAAGCTTCGCATTGAGGTAGATCAGCACGTTGCGGCAGGTGATGAGGTCCAGCTTCGTAAAGGGCGGGTCCTTGATCAAATTCTGCGGCGCGAAGGTGACCATCTCGCGGATTTCTTTGCAGACTTGATAGGAGTCCCCCTTCCGCACGAAGTAGCGATCGAGCCGCGTCGCCCCGACGTCGGCGGCGATCGCTTCCGGATAAATCCCAGCGCGGGCGGAATGGATCGCGATTTCATCCAGATCCGTGGCGAAGATCTGAACGTCCAGGTGTTTGCCGGTGGATTCGATGATCTCTCGCAACAAGATCGCCAAGCTATAAGGTTCTTCGCCGGTCGCGCAGCCGGGAATCCAGGCCCGGAAGATGGCATTTTGTGGGAGGGCCAGGATCAGTTTGGACAGGATTCCGGTCTTGGGATGGCCCAGCGCTTCGAAGGCTTTCGGATCGCGAAAGAAGCTGGTGACGCTGATGAGAAGTTCCTTAAACAGAAGATCGATCTCGGAAGGATTCTCTTGGGCGAACCGGACATACTGACTGGGATCTTCGATTTGGTGCACGTTGAGGCGCCGCTCGATTCGTCGTCGAATGGTCGTGGTTTTGTAGTTCGAAAAATCGTGCCCTGTCCGATCCCGGAGCAGCACGAAGATCTGTTGCAGGGGTTCATCCGTGACCTGGGTGACTTCCGGGGCCAACTTGAGAAAGGGGCCAGATACGTAGCTCAGAAGCTGCTCCGGCATCTTGTCCGGCGGCAAGACATAGTCAACCAAGCCCGTGGCAATCGCGCTGGACGGCATTCCCGTGTATTGGGCGGTTCGCACTTCCTGAACCATGGCCATTCCGGATTCCCCTTTCACCTCCTTCAGTCCCAGCGTGCCGTCCGTGCCCGTTCCGGAAAGGATGATACAGACGGCGCGTTCCCGTTGGTCTTGGGCCAGAGACCGGAAAAAATGGTCGATTCGCAGGCAGAGATGAGGAGACTCGGTCGGCTCGAAAATCTGGAGGGTGCCGTTTAAGAGGGCAAGTTTTCCTCCAGGCGGGGCGACGTAAACGTGGTTGGGCTCGACCAAAAGGCCACTGGATGCTTCCACCACCGGCATGTCCGTCTTTTCGGCGAGCAATTCGGGCAGAAGGCTGGTGTGACCGGCGTGTTGATGGGAGACCACGACAAAGGCGAGCCCAGAACGAGGATTCATCGCCATGAAAAAGGCTTCCAACGCTTCGAGCCCGCCGGCAGAAGACCCGATTCCAACCACAAACGGGCAAACGACGTCTTCCTCACTCGGCTGAGCGCTCGTTTGGCTTCGGCGGTTGGATTTGGAACTCGGTTTAGCGGCTTTTTTCATCCGGAGTGGCAACAAGCCTTAGCAATGACGACTTGAAAAGGGAAACGACGAGAAACCCGGCTAGGGAATTCGCTACCCAAAAAGTAGGGGGATGGTCAGGTTGCACCAAAAGCGGATCCACTCTACCTAGAGGATTGCCGCTTCCGAAGGCTGTTCAATTCCCCCCCTCGACCTGCGATTCGGAAGCGAGGTCCACCAGAAGTGATCGCGTGAGGTGGAGGCCGTCCGGATGGGCGGCCTCCATCCCTGTGCGTCATCTGAGTTTTTCAAGTGGCAAGGTAACGATGAATGACGACAAGCTTTTGCATATTGAACCGGACATTTACGATGAATGCAGTTCCTACGAAGAACTGGCCCGGTTTGGAATTGAAGTCGGTTGTGATACCCTGGCCATGCCGACCGGAATCGTCAGCCGAGTTACCGGTCTGGAGTATGAAGTCGTTTCGATTCAAACGGATCTGGAGCGAGTCAAACCGGGCCAGAAATTTCACCTGGGAAACACGTTTTGCCGGGATGTGATCCGAAGTCAGACTATTGTGGCTCATTCGGATCATGTCGATGTTCCCATGTATTACAAGCATCCTATTTATATTGCCAAACCCTTGCGAAGTTATATTGGAACGCCGATTTTCCAGGAAGATGTGCTAATAGGTACGCTCGATTTTGCGTCCAGCCAGCCTCGGCATCCATTTACCGAATTCGAGATCCAGTTGGTCATTTGGATGGCTTCCGTTCTCGGCAGGTATCGACCTAATCGAGGATAGGAGGCAATCGGGTGTAAGGTGAAAAAACATAGGTGCTCCGCATGAAAATTTTCTTGAGCGAACAGATTCGCTTGGGGGATTGGAAGCTTCGGTTCGCTGGCTCAAAGATGGCGTCATCGTTTACCGTGAAGGGCGCACCAGTGTCTACTGCGTCTCGAGAATTCAGGACCAGGATATTTCCCGGATTTCAGAACGCCTGGAAATGGTCGGAGATCTTGACGTTCTCCGATTGGATTTTCGGGAAGAAGGTGCCAATACGGGTCCCGAAAAGGCGAAAAGGACAGTGCGTTCACTCCGTATGTCGTGGTTCTCATCGACCAAGTCACCGACTGATCACCTGGAGAGAATAGAGTGTTCAGGTGCGCGGGCTTTGTCCCAACAACGTAGTTGTTCAGCGGACATGAGCTGTTCACGGAACCAATTTCCGGATGCTTCCCGACTCAGCCCGGAAAGAGGATTTCCTCACCTTGGTTGGTAAGGAAGACCGCCGCGCTGTCACGGGACTGGAGGAGCTTTGTCCAAAGTTTCTGAGGAGCGAGGAGAACGGCCTGAGTCAGGGCACTGGCCTCCAGGCAGGTGGGGGCGTAGACGGAGACGCTGGTGTTGCTGCGGAGCGTTTTTCCGGTTTGAGGATGGACTGGAGGCCGCACCCGGCTTACGCCGTTGCGCGTTTTGGCGAAGTAAGCGGCGCTGGTGACGACAGCAGGGCGCAGCATGGGGACGGGAGTTGGGCCGTCAGGTCGGTGTTCCGGGGATGGTTCATCGTCATCTTGGAGCGAGCCCGATCGGCAGATTTCGTCACCGACCCGGATCGTGGCGTGTTCGAACCCGCGCGTGGAGAGGTAGTCGATCGCTTTGTCCACGGCGAACCCCTTCGTGAGGCTCCCGAGGTCGATTTGGATGGGGCGATGAAATCGCACATAGGAATCTGGCAGGAGTTCGATCTGTTTCCAGGCGTTGGCTTCGGCCAGCAGGGTAAAGGACTGATGGCGGGGGTGGTATCCGGCGCAGACTTGTTTGGGAGCCAAGGTGATGTCGAAGGCCCCGGCGGTCTCAGCGCTCAGTTCGATGGCGTGGTGGAGCATGTTCCAGGTCCAGGGATGAATGCGAAGCGGGTTGAGATGGGCGCAACGATTGAGGCGGGAGACATCGCTTTCGACGTCGTGAAAGTTCGTCATTCGTTGAATGCTGCGGATGAGTTCCAGAGCTTTGCTCGCTTCTTTCTGGGAAGATGTTTCGGCGGCTCCGTCGAGCGAAAGGTGGACGATGCTTCCGAACAAGGGTTGAGAATGATGGATCATGGGGAGATTCGGCAGAAATGAGATTGAGACTCATTCTCATTAAAATCCGCCCTCTGCAAGTCCGTTTTCGCGGGTATTCGGGAATCTCCGGGCTCTCGGAGCTAAACCGTCAGCTTCCTTCGTCGGGCGGCTACTTGCCAGATCTCTCCCGTAAACTGTCCCTCACGAATGAGGTGAGCTTCTTCGTGGAGGGCAACGGTCGGGCAAATATGGATGGGCACTCCGTAGATCACATCCCCCACCGAAGTGGCTTCGGGATGAGGAACTTCGACGACGAGGTGTTCCTCGCTCTGCATGATCGGCTTGGCATCGTCGAGATTGAGGAATCGAACCCGGCGCTCTAAGGGGTTCTCCGCCGCGACAGCTTTGTGGCCGAGATCGAGGCAGAGCCGATTCGTTCCAGGTTTACTCACGACTCGGGTGAGAAGCACGGCAGCGACTTGGAAGTCGAGATCCGGATGCGATTCTCCGTAACCCGCATCCCAAAATAACGTGGTTCCCGGGCTGCATTCCCAAGTTTCGTCGGCATGCATCGCGAATGTGGGCGATCCACCTCCGATCACGCGGGGAGGTTGGGTTGCGGCAACGACCCTTCCCACCAACTCCATCGCCGCTGCAAATTGACGACGACGCTCTTCCAATGAGGCCGCGTGAATGTGGCCATCATAGGCGTGGATTCCTGCGAACCTTACGCCGGCGGTTTCCCGGATCTTACGGCTAAGTGCGATGGCTCCCTCCGGTGGAATCCCGGTTCGCCCCATCCCGCAATCCAGATCGACGAACAGCTCGAAATCGCCGCCGAGGCTCGCCAGCTGATCGACCACTTCCGCGCAATCCACAATCGTCGAAAACCGCGTCTCGGGGAATTGCTCCACCAGCTTTGCGAAGCGCTGCTGATTTGGCCCAACCGGTTGGTAAGACAAGAGAACGTCCTGGCCGCCCGCGCCCGCCGTCATCTCCGTTTCGGCAATCGTCGCGCATTTGAATTTCGTGATTCCGGCTGCCAGCTGCATCCGAACCACTTCCGCCATTTTGTGGGTCTTCACGTGAGGACGCAGGCGCGACGCATCACGCCCCACCATCTCTAACATGCGCTCAATATTCGCCTGAACCCGATCCGGATACAGCAGGAGAGCAGGGGAGGGGACCTCCTCCGCGTTCCTCACCTCATACCAAGGAGCGTCGCTCATTCGATCTCGATGATCGCCTCGATTTCCACGGCGATGTTTCCGGGCAGCGCGGTCACGCCGAACGCGCTGCGGGCACCGACCCCGGCTTCCTCACCAAAGACATCGCGAAACAGTTCGCTACAGCCATTGATGACTTGAGGATGTTCCTTGAAGTCCGGAGTCGACTGGACCAGTCCTAACAACTTCACAATCCGCTTCACGCGATCCAGGCTACCCAGGGTGTTCTGCATCGTCCGCAACAAGGCGAGTCCCGTCTGGCGCGCGGCGACGTATCCCGCGTCCAAATTCAAGTCATCGCCAACTCGACCCGTTATGTAGGTTTTGTCATAAGGCCCATGACCCGAGAGATAAGCAAGGTTTCCGACGATCACCATCGGCTTGTAAACGCCACCCGGCGGAGGGGCTTCGGGCAGGACGAGGTTCAGTTCTTTCAGTTTCGCTTCGATGCTCATAGGTTGATGGATTGGGGTTTCGATTCGCACGTTCAACCACGCCACATCCGTCCGCGAAGGCAACTGGAAACCCGTCGTGTTTTGTCGCTTTTTTCATCTTGCCAACTGGCGTGGTATTGGCTGGTATTCTCCCTGCTATGGACCTGGAGAAAACCCGGCAACGGTATTTGGAATGGATCGAAACCCCTGAGTTCGCGAAGAGCTTTCGAAAGGAGACCGCGCTGTCTTGGTTAGGATGGACGTTCTATCTCTTGGCGGTGGTTACGGGACTGATCTTTGTCTTGCCGTTAGGGATCTTTTTTCTCTACAAGCTGATCACCCGGCGCAGGCGGAAGCTGAAACGGTGTCGGGAGGCGGCTCTGCGAAGTCAATGCATTCCAGCGTATGTCGTGATCGCGAACACGATGCTGCTCCATACCAAAGGTGCGGTGGCTCCGGCGCTGGTGGTGGGCAGTTTTGAGCCGGAATCGGAATCTCTTCACGCGGCGCTGATGAAAACCGCGTTGCTCTTGATGGAAGCATACGGCTACGAGGGGCCGCCCAAGCCAGAAATCGCCGCCGTGGCTTCGATCATGGCGGAAGACAGCTTCCGAGAAGGACATCGTGATCTGGTTCCTCGCGAGGTGACCGATGGCCATGAAATTTACGCCTTCAACATCATGCTGAACGCGGACCACTGGGGCGGCGATGAGTTAGAGATCCCGCAGTTCCCCTGCATGGCTGAGCCGGGAGAGTCGGGGGCGATCCGGATGGTTCCCCATTGGTTGTGGGAGATGACGTCGGATCCACCAGAGGCCAAAGGATGGGCCGAGGACGTTCCCACCGTCGAGGAAGTCAGCTATTCTGAGTCCGGCAACCCGGTCATCAGCTACTCTGCGGATGCAAGCCCGGAGCCTCGAATCTCGGGTGGCGATAGCGAGCTGATTGAAGCGGTCGAGGCCCACATTGTGGCGCACTTCGGGGATGGCGGAACCGTGTTTCACGAGTTGATCTCGGATCAAGTGCACATCGATATTCACTTCATTCCGGCGACCGCGGAACGGCGCTTCCACTATCTGGTCACCTCAGGCATGAGTGAACGCCCGATGGCGGTTCCCGAGGGACAAGAGCAGTGCCGGTTTGCCGAATTATGTCTCGCCTTGCCTGCGGATTGGCCAATCTCCCAAGAAGCGTTTTCGAATGAGGAAAACTATTGGCCGGTCCGTTGGCTCAAGGTTCTGGCCCGCTTTCCTCACCAGCTTTCCACTTGGCTCTGGTGGGGTCATTCCATGCCGAACGGGGATCCGGCGGAGCCGATCGAAAACACCGGTTTCACGGGCTTTGTCCTCCTCGGACCGCAGCTCGCTCCGGCAGGATTCGAATCCCTTCACCTGGACGATGGACGAGAGATCTGGTTCCTCAGCCCCTACCCGGTCTACCCGGATGAGATGAGCCTAAAGCTGAATGAGGGCTCCGAAGCGCTCGAAGAGCGTTTGTTAGAAGCGAATGTGACGGAGTGCATCATTCGAAATCGGGCGAACGTCGCGGGATAAGAAGAATCCCAGCGCTTGCCAATTCCGAAGACCCGCAGGAAGATGCCGAAGCATGGCCGAGCAATTTCAAACCACGCGGTGGAAGACAATCCGTGACGCCGCCATGGGCGAGGAAGGGATTCGGGACAAGGCGTGGCAGGAATTCGACCGGGATTATCGGGAGCCCTTGCTCGGCTATATCTGCCGCCAAAACTGGAGTCGGGAAGAAGCGAAAGACCTCTTGCAAAGCTTCTACGCAAAATTGGTGACGCTCAATTGGTTGAATCAGGCGGACGAGAAACGAGGCAAGATGCGGACGTTTTTGCTCTGCAAACTGAAGGGGCATTTGAGTGACGCCCGCAAATTCAAGAATGCGGAAAAACGCGGTGGTGGCCGCGAAAACGCGCCACTGGATACAAAGGCGGCTCCGTATGCCCAGACCACGGATTCCGACCTTGAATTCGACCGCGATTGGGCCCAAACCATTCTGGACCGCGCGCTCACCAATCTCCGTTCGGAATCCGAGGGAAAAGGGCAGGGTGAAGTCTATCGCTTGTTCCGTTCTCAACTCACCGGCGACTCCCCGGAAAAGCTCCGCGCCATTGCCGTCAAGCTGGGCGAGTCCGAAGAGGCCTGCCGGATGCAACTCCATCGCCTCCGCGTTCGATTCCGGAAATTGCTGCGCGCTGAAGTCGCCGAAACGCTTTTGC
The DNA here is from genome assembly GCA_964351855.1 of uncultured Verrucomicrobiales bacterium. Classification (GTDB taxonomy): domain Bacteria; phylum Verrucomicrobiota; class Verrucomicrobiia; order Verrucomicrobiales; family DEV007; genus JBCDHN01. The sequence continues at coordinate 15,374 of CAYGQD010000024.1, read as the reverse complement.
CGGGGGACGATGTCTCCGAGGAAATGCGATACCTGGCCCGGGTCTTGGCCTGAAGCTCGCGGATTCGAGGCTTCGATCGAAAATCCGTGGAGATCGGCGTTGCGTAGCAGGCAGGTCAAAAAATTCCCGATTTTCGGTGATTTTTGCTTCTCGCTTTCCTAGGGATGATTGAACCCTAGACGTTGCGAAGATGCCTGACCAGGAGCCAACTGACCCCGATGCCCCCACCGAAATCGATGGAGCCGCCGCCTACCAGATGGGCGCGGATGCCCAGACCACTGGAGGCGGATTGGGCTGGCAAGCGCCGGAGCCAGAAGAACTCGACCCGCTCTTCCCCGATTACGAAATCCAGAAACTCCTCGGCCGAGGCGGAATGGGGGCGGTCTACAAGGGCGTTCAGACCAAGTTAAAACGGCCCGTCGCGATCAAACTGCTCCCCCCGGAAATGGCGGCCCTGGATCCCAGTTTCGCGGAACGGTTTCGCCGCGAAGCGGAATCGATGGCGGCCCTCGATCATCCCAACATCGTTCACGTCTATGATTTCGGGGAGACGTCAGCCGGACATTCTTACTTCGTGATGGAGTTCGTCGATGGAATGGATTTTCATCAGCTCATCCACTCCGGTCAGCTCGATGCGATGGGCGCCCTCAACGCGGTCAGCCAAATTTGCGATGCTCTGGAATACGCGCATGAGCAGGGCTTCGTCCATCGCGACATCAAACCGGCGAACATCTTCATTAACCAGAAGGGGATTCTTAAAGTGGGCGACTTCGGCCTCGCAAAAATCGCCAGTTCAGCCACGACCGAGGTGAAAGCGGCCCAGCCGACCCTAACGATGATCGGGACCGCGATGGGCACGCCGGACTACTCCGCCCCGGAGCAACTCGATGGTGGAGAGGTCGATCAGCGGGCAGATATCTACAGCCTTGGGGTGATGTTTTACGAGATGCTGACAGGAAGCGTTCCTCGCGGAATTTTCCCGCCTCCTTCGCAAAAGGTGCAGATTGATGTCCGGCTGGATGGCGTGGTGCTGAAGGCGATGGAGAGCGAACCGGAGCGGCGCTATTCCAACGTCACGGAGATGCGGACGGACGTCGATGCGGTGCGAACCGGGCCAGCCGAAGAAATCCCTGAGCCGACACCGCCGCCGCCTTCTCCGGAACGGCAAACGAAGACGCCGGTGGTGGCGATTTTTGGGATCGTGCTTGGCGTTTGCGCGCTCGTTGCGGGCGGCTGGTTCGCCTTCCAAAACGGGGCAACCTCCGATCCGGCTGTCGCTGATCCGACAGCCCTCTCGGCCAGTGTGGCAAACGCTACCCGGGAGAATCCCTTCGAAAACAGCCTCGGGATGCGCTTCATCCCCGTTCCCATCGCCGGGGGACCAACTGGAGGCCAACGGGTCCTCTTTAGCATCTGGGAAACACGGGTGAGCGACTTCCAGGCATTCATGAGCGCCAGGCCCGGGCGCCCCTGGCTGGATCATGAATTCGAACAAGCAGACGATCACCCGGCTGTCCGAATCCAATGGCAGGACGCGGTCGATTTCTGCGAGTGGCTGACCGAGGAAGAACGCCAAAAGGGAAACCTGGGGCCGAACCAACGCTACCGTCTGCCGACCGACCACGAGTGGAGCTGCGCCGCCGGGATTGGCCAACTGGAAGATGCGGAAGCCTTGCCGAGCGAAAAGAACGAAGGAATCCCTGATCTCTACTTCTGGGGCCGCGAGTGGCCGCCGCCCTCCGGGGTCGGGAATCTCTATGGCGAGGAGACGATCGCCAATCCCGAAATCACCAAAAGTGGACCCAAACGCCCCATCGAGGGGTATCGGGATTCCTTTGCGAGGACCGCTCCCGTGGGAAGCTTTCCCGCAAACGAGTTCGGTCTCTACGACATCTGCGGGAATACCGGCGAATGGTGCCAGGACTGGTATTCCGAATCAGAGGAGAAACGCGTGGCGCGAGGCAGCAGCTGGTCGAACATTGAGAAATGGCTGCTACAGACTTCGAATCGAAATAGTTTTGCTCCGGCCATCCGATTCGAAACCCTGGGATTTCGCTTGGTTCTGGAAACCGAAACCGCCTCTACGGTCGCGAACGTGGCATCCCTCCCGGAAACCGCGTCGCTCCCGCCGGATGACGTTCAGGTCTTGATCCCGACCAAGGAAACCCACCGAGGCGTGGAATACTCCTGCTGGCGAGGAGAGTTGATCGAATTCCAACTCGTCAAAGAAGACTGGGATCCCGAGATGATGACCCGTTTGGTCGCCAACTTCGATGCGATTCACCAAACCGCCATCGAACTCACCGGGTTCGATTTTTCCGGCCCCAGTCTGGATCGCGTTATCATTCGCGAAGAGCCCAGAATGGTCTCCATGGTCGGCCCCGTGGGCCAGGACGGTATTCTTCAAGTGGGATCAGAAGATCTGGATCGAAGGATCCAACGCTTCGCTGACGGGGACGGAATGCCCGCGAGGACCATCGACCTAACCTTAGGTTGGCTTCTGGACCAGCTAATTCCCATATTGGGATATCCGGAAACTCATAATGTGGTTCAGAACCGCCTTGCTCTCCAGGGCATCATCACCGCGCTCAAATTCGCCTGTTGTGATCAAAACGGAATCGAACTGGACGCGGTCGCCAATCGCGAGAACCTTCGGCGCCGCAACGACGATGTTCTGGCAAAATACGAAGCTTGGAAGGAAGTCTCCTGGCTGGACATTTCGGACGGAGGAACGATCAACGGGAAACTCGGCCAGATCCCGATCTCGATTCTCGGCTCCGCTTTCTTCAATGAGATCGAGCGCAACCACGGCCAAGCAGACTTCCTCCGTCGCTTCCTTCAGGAAGAAGTGTTCAAGCTGGAACGCGCCACCACCAATCAACAGTCGATCGACAACTTCTACCTCGCCGCCAGTCGCGCCGCCCAAACCAACCTCGATGAATTCCTCATCGATCGCCTGCGCTGGCCGGTTTCTGAAGCGGCTCGGGCGGAATTCTCCCAGCAATAAGTCCACGTTCCTAAACCTCGGTAATCGCCGTCGGCATCTTCAACTCGCTCATCGTCGCGGCGATGTCGTCGCTCCGCATCAGCGTTTCTCCCACCAGGATCGCATCCGCCCCCCATTCCGTCACTTGCCGGGCATCGGCACCAGATTTGATTCCGCTCTCGCTGACCAATACCATGTCCGGAGACAACTCCTGACTAAGCAACTCCGTCGTCGCCAGATTCACCTCGAATGTCTTCAGGTTACGATTGTTCACGCCGATAATGGTGGCCTCCGTCAACAGCGCCCGATCCATCTCCGCCAGATCATGCACCTCCAGCAATACATCCAGATGATGGGCAGTCGCCACCTCGAAGAGCTCTAGCAACCGCTCCTGTTCCAGGGCCGCCACGATCAACAACACCGCGTCCGCCCCAGCCACGGCCGCTTCATAAATCTGACATTCATCGATGATGAAATCCTTCCGCAAAACCGGAATCGACACCGCGTCCCGAATCTGGGTCAAAAAGCTCAAATGCCCCTGAAAATACACCTCGTCCGTCAGAACGGAAATCGCACTCGCCCCCGCCTCTTCATACGCCACCGCGATTGCCACGGGATCGAAATCCTCCCGAATCACCCCAGCCGATGGCGAAGCTTTCTTCACCTCGGCAATGATCGAAAGCTCCTCCCGATTCCCCGCCAGCGCATCAAACAGCGACCGATAATCGACCCGGTCCAACGCCGCCAGCCGCAGATGCTCAGCTTTCGGCTGTAGCCGTTCCACTTCTTCGGCCTTCGTTTCCAGGATTTGCTTGAGCTGATCGTTCATCGCTCCGCACTAAACGCCGAAATCTCCAAACTGAAAACTTTTTCCACTTGCAGAAAGCGATCCCTCATCAGATAATCACCACCCGGCAAACGTCGGACTACCACGAAGCGGGTGTAGCTCAGTGGTAGAGCACTTCCTTGCCAAGGAAGATGTCGTGAGTTCGAATCTCATCACCCGCTCCACTTATTTTCAGGCAGTTACAACTTTTTACCACCAGTCCGCAGACCTGGTCAGTGCAATCAAAGTGCATTTTTAGTGCAACCATGATGTTGCACAAACCTTGGCTAAATGGCAGTTTTTGCCATGCCAAACGCCGGTTCATTCGCTCCAGTTTACGACTCAACCAGGCGCGGAAGCCAATCTCCCTGGTATGTAGGGATTCCCAAGAGGCTAAGTCCAACCGGTGCCTATCGGCGAGAATTCTTTGCAAACAAGGAAGACGCCGCCAAGCGGGGAAAGCACCTCAGTCAGCTCGACAAAATTTCTCAGCGAGCAGCCATTGAAGCAGGTCCTCAACTCATCAAAATTGCGGTCAATTACGACGAGATTTTTCGCACCATTTACGGACTTAAAGGTGGCTTAGAGGAGGCCTGTGAATCCTACCTGGCTCACCTCGATCACACCCAGAGTTCCGCGTAGCCCAAGGAGCTACTCGACGCTTACGCGCAAGAAAGTCATGCAGATTGGGCCGATGGGACGCGTGGGACCTGGAACTCGCTTCGCAATCACACTGCTGAGATTGAGGATCGTCTGGTTTCGATACTCACCACCCAATTTTGGCGAGAGTGGCTCTCTGAAAAAGCCGAAAAGAACGAGCTTTTGGTCCACTCGGATTGAGGATAGGACCAAACAAGTGTTTGGCCAGAGCTGCGAGTGTCCCGTGCTTGGCGGCGTTTGAACTGGTGGAAGGATTCAAGGGGAGAGTGGTGTCGGTTTTGATCGTGTAGATTCGTTCCCATAAGCCATAGAATAGCCTGGGATCGAAAAACTCGTAGAAATGCACCGAACTATTTCCGATGGCCGCTGATGTAGCTTCCGCCTTAAGTCCTCTGCTCTTAGCTTTGTCATCAAGCGCCATCTCACGGCATCTAGCGGGCACCAAGGGGCGGCGCAAGATTAGTTAGGCCTTCCTGACAGTGTCTGCGGCTTTTGATAGGGTTAGGCATGCCTATGCCAGTTGATTACGATGAGACCACCAAAGCTCGAATGATAGCGTTCGCGCAATGTTTGTCAGAAAGTGATCTCCGCGCCTACGCAGCGGTAGAAGCCTACATACTTGAGCGAGGGGGCGTCTCCTTCATCGCCGAACTGTTTGAAATGAGCACGGAAACGATCAAGAAAGGGAGCCGGGACCTCGACGACCCCTCGCGTTTCCCACCCGCCGGTCATCAAAGAATACTTGGAGCAGGACGCAAAGGAGTTCTGAGCGAATAACCGGTATTGGAAGAGACGTTCGAGGCCACCATCGAATCGCACACGGCAGGAGATCCAATGAATGCAGATATCAAATGGACCGACCTCCAACCTTCAGAGATCGTCGCTAAATTGAACGACCAAGAGTTTGAACTCTGCGAGAACACAGTTCGCGCTCTTCTCGCCAATAGGATTTCCGGAAACGAAGTCCAATAAAGGTGTTGGGCATTGAGGCGTGTGACCCCGACGAACGCAACCAACAGTTTGAGGACATCAACGCCGAGCGCGAGCGCCATCGGCCTCTGGGATCGGCAATTTTGAGTGTCGACACCAAGAAAAAGGAGTCCCTGGGCGGCCTGCATCGAACTGGGCAGCTCTACAGTCAGGGCGAAGCGCTCAAGCGCTACGACCACGCCTTTCCATACTTGGCCTCTGGAAAGATCATTCCCCATGGGATCTACGACCTACAAACCAACTGCGCTTTTGTCACCTTGGGCAACTCACGTGAGACTCCTCAATTCATTGGCGCGAGTTTGACTGGTGGAATTATCGTGGCCGCTTCGACTATGCTCACTCTGATAGGATCTTCGCGCTTTTCGATAGTGGAGGTGCCAACGCTTACCGTAGCCACCAATTCAAATTGGAAATGTTGAAGTTGGCAGCTCAAACCGGTCGCACATGGCAGGTCGCGCATTACCCTCCGTATTACTCGAAACGGAACCCGATTGAACATCGCTTCTTTTCCCATGTAACCAGAGCGCTTCAAGGGATATACCTTGATAGTGCTGAAACAGTGCGCACTTGCATTGAGCAAAAAACAACCACAGCTACCGGTTTAAGCAGTCGCGCCTATCTACTGGATCGAGACTTCCCGCTGTCCCAAAAAACGGTCGAAATCGTGCCCGAAGGTTTTCCTTTGGCTCACCACGATATTCTCTCAAAGTGGAACTATACCTGCTAACCGAGTGAAGCATACAGGAACCTCACATATCTTAACTAATTCTTGTGCTGTCCCTAAGCGTCAACGATGCTAGATTTTGAGCATCAATTCCGGGATGAAACCGATTGCCTGGAATACTTACAGAAATTCAAGTGGCCCAATGGCTATCAATGCCCGAAATGCAGGTTTTCAGAGTATTGGAACGCCTCTGGAAATGTTGCTGTGTGCCGGAGTTGCCAGCATCAAACCTCGCTAACAGCCGACACCATTTTTCATGGGACACGCAAGCCCCTGATGTTTTGGTTTCGGGCAATTTGGTACGTCACTGAGCAAAAAATGGAGTGAGCGCTCTGGGTCTACAACGGGCTCTTGGGTTAGGAAGTTATCATGCCGCGTGGGCCTGGATGCACAAACTGCGATGTGCCATGGTTAGGCCGGGTAGAGACCGCCTCTCAGGAGCGGTTGAAGTCGATGAAGCCTACTATGGAGGCATTAAGAAAGGCAAACGAGGACGTGGAGCGGACGGCAAGGCGCTCTTTCTTATCGCCAGCGAAGACAAGAATTGGAAGCTTGGCCGGATACGACTGCAGTATATTGAAGATGTCAGTGGCAAATCTCTAATGACTGCTTTGGAGAAAATGGTTGAGCCAAAAAGCCGCATTCGCACCGATGGTTGGAAAGGTTATAACGCAGTCACCAAAAACGGGTTCGAACATCAGATCGTTGACGGTGGTAGTTGTTTGGTCGGAGAGGATTGATTGCCAATGGCACACCTCATTACTTCCCTTCTCAAGCGCTGGCTATTAGGTACCCACCAAGGAGCGATTGGGCACTCACATTTGGGGTACTATCTTGATGAACATACCTTCAGATTTAACCGTAGAACCTCCAAGTCCCGAGGATTACTCTTTCAAAGACTGATTGAGCAGGCCATGACGGTTGATCCAGTTATGAACAAGGAACTAGATAATGGAAACTATGGAAATGGCGAAAAATAGCCAAGGGATGGTAGTCACTTGAACGAAGTGCATACCCAGGTTCCGGAGTTGTGTTCGCCTTTTCGCTGGTTGATGCTCCGTTCCGATGAAGAAACTCTACGTTCTGGTTTTTATCGTTGTGTCCGTGGCGCTTCCGTCCGTCGGACAGGACATCAACTATTCCGACCTGTTTAGTCCGGTCCATGGATACCACACCCGTGAACTCAACGATCCGTTCACCCGGTTGATCGCGGATTTTGAATCCGGGGAACGCAAACTCGACAACCGCAGTTCAAAGGCATTCATCGCCAGCCTGCTGGAACATCTTGACGTTCCGGCCAGTTCCCAGTTGCTGGTTTTCTCCCGGACCAGCCTCCAGACGCGGCATATTTCGGGGAGTAATCCCCGGGCACTGTATTTCAACGAGAATGTCTACGTCGGGTACATTCCCGGCGGAGACGTCGAAATCATTTCGCTCGATCCCGAGCTTGGAGGAATCTTCTATATCTTCGACATCCCGAAAAACGACCTACGACCGGTGTTCGAAAAGGGGGGAGGGCTCTGCGTGGACTGTCACGCCATCGCCGGTACCCGGCGGATTCCCGGGCTCTCAATGCGCTCGGTGATTCCTGGCTCCAACTGGGGCAAGCTCGTGTCGTTCCGTGACAACCAGATCGGGCACCAGATCCCTTTCAGCGAGCGTTTTGGTGGCTGGCATGTGACCGGGGACCCGGGGATCTCCGACCACAAGGGTAACCTAAGGGGCGAAATGGTCGGTGGAAAGATCGTCACCGAGGTGATCGAGCCGGGCACTGAATTTGATTGGTCCGCGTATCTCGCTGAGACCAGCGACATCCTTCCGCATCTGCTCCTCGAGCACCAGTCGGGGTTCATGAACCTGGTTCTGGAAGCCACCTACCGGGCGCGGACCTATCAGCATATCGGCAAGGGGAACATCAAGCCGGAACATGTCGCGGTGCTTCACGGCCTTGCCGAGGAACTCGTTCGCTACCTGCTGTTTGCTGACGAAGCGAAATTTCCAGCAGGAGGGATCCGGGTCGATCCGCAGTATCGCGAGGATTTTCTCGCCGATCGCAAGGAATCATCGAGCGGGATCTCGCTGAAGGATCTCGACCTGGAAACCCGGATATTTAAACACCGTTGCAGCTACCTGATCTACAGCGACGTTTTCCAGGCGACTTCCGATCTCTTCAGGCAGCGTGTCTACGAGGTTCTCGGCGAAGCGATCAGCACTGAACGTCCGGATCCGGATTTTGCCTATCTTTCCGTCACCGAAAAGGAGGCGATCCACGGCATTCTCCGGGAAACGCTCAGCGATTTGCCGGATGGCTGGTGATCGAACCGGCGCTCCGGCGGTCCGGCAGCCTGTAAAGTCGGCGTCAACTGAAGTCCCCTCTCGCGTATCAATTTGAGCTTGATTCTGCGCGGATCTCTGCCGAAGTGTGAACGATGAGAATAGCTCTGGTCCTACTATCCCTGATTGGAGCTGCCTCGCTCCACGCCGCGGAACCGCTGATTGTTCCGGATTTTGTCGTATGGTTCGAAGACCTCGAGAATCTCGACGAGGTCAAAAAGAAAGCCGCCGAAGAGAATAAGGCCGTCGCATTTCTTCTGATGGAGCCGGGCTCCACGTGAGGCCCCTCCAACGCCGCCAGTTTGACGGCCATCAAAGCAATACAAGACGACTCGGTGATTGTCTTCATCGACGGATCGAACCTGCACCTCACCCCGAAACCGGTCGTGACGGCCATCGAGAATGCTCCTTTGACCGCCACCCCTATCGTGGCCGTTTTCGATTCTGCGATTGAGAAGGAACTCGGCGTCGTTGGGTACAGCGGAATCCGGAAGCGCGAAGGATTGGAGAACATCGTGGCCGAAATCGCCAAGCTGCGCGGCAAGGAGCCGGAATTGGCAAAGCAGTCATCCAATTAAGACTGAACGGATGTGGTGGCGTCATGCCTTACCTCGCCTCATACCACCTCGGCCGATATGAAAGCGGATCGATTGGGGAACACCCATGGTAAGGGTAAGGACGTCGTCGCAAAAAGTAGAAAAGGGTCTCCGCACCCGCCGCGAAGCCATTGCCAAAGCCTACCGCCGGGTGCGGAGACCCGGCACTACATTCTTCTGACCGATGTTCGAAACACATTTTGCGTCAACGTCAGTAAGGCGTTCGCCCCAGTGGGACTTCTGTTGGTGACGCTCGCTTTCTTGACTGAGGCGGGAACTGCGGCGCCTCCCGAACCAGGTGAGAATCGAGAAGGGCAGGGGATTGCCTCCGAGGCCGATCGCCTGAAGAACTGGCCCAACCTGTTGGGTCCGTCGGCCAATGTTTCACCAGCCACCGGCCTGTTGATGAACTGGAATGGCGAAACTGGCGAAGGAATCAAGTGGAAGACCCGAATTCCGCTGCCCGGCTACAGTTCGCCGATATATTGGGATGGAAAACTCTACCTAACCGGTGCCAACGCATCGACCCGGGTCGTCTATTGCATCGATTCCCAAAGTGGTGAGATCATTTGGACCCGGCAAGTGAAGGATATTCCCGGATCCTCCGGGCGTGTTCAGGTCCATGAGGGGACCGGATACGCGGCACCGACGATGGCGACCGACGGCGTTCGAGTCTTCGCGAGCTTCGCGAATGGCGACCTGGCCGCCTTCGATCTTGAGGGTACCCCGGTCTGGTCAAAGAATCTCGGGAAACCGGACAATCTCTACGGCCATGCATCGTCACTGGTGACCCATGGCGACAACCTCTTAATTCAGTATGATCAGCAGAATCTCGGATATGTCGCCGCTTTGGATGTAGCGACCGGGGACGAACGCTGGAAGACGGAACGGGATTTCGGCTCTTCTTGGTCGATGCCGACGGTCGCGACGATCGGTGCCCGCGAGGAGGTCATTCTCGCGGCCGAACCGACGGTCGTTTCCTACGATCTGAAATCCGGCAACGAACTCTGGCGGCTCGATTGTCTCAAATACGGCGAGGTGGCCTCAGTCCCGGTCTATGCTGACGGGCTTGTCTACGTCTCCGCGGATTCCGCCAATCTCAGCGCGATCGACGTAAAGACTCGAAAGATTGTTTGGGAAAGCGACTTCCTCAGGCCCGGGGTCTCCACACCCCTGCTCCATGAAGGACTGCTCTACATCGGGACCGACGACGGGACCTTCGCCTGTTTTGATGCCAAAACCGGAGAAGAGCTCTGGGCCGAAGACGCGAATCACGGTTTTTATGCATCCCCGATCCTGGCAGACGGCAGAGTTCATCTGCTGGATCGCGGTGGGACGATGCACATTCTCAAACCCGGCCGCGAGCTGGAGATTCTTGGAAATTCCGTTCTCGGAGAGAAAGCTTCCTGCACGCCGGCAGTGGTTGGTGACAGTTTCTACATTCGCGGACTGAAACACCTTTTCCGAATCGGTCCCTGATCAAGGTGAACTGTTTCGTGGGGTGTATCGTGAAGGGGAAGGGTTTGGAGACATCATGCGGCAAACTCACACAAACAGTTCTTCCAGCAGTTGCTGGCTTCCAATTTTGAGGTTGGAAATGGCCGAACTGCTCCGTGACTTTGGAACAGACGAAAGTCCGGCTTCATTTTGGTCACCAGTCCGGGTTTTCGGAGATTCGCCTGCCCCCGACGATCCGGGTTTCAAAAACCACCGGCTCATTGAACAGTTCACGTGTCAGGTCGGTGCCTAGGACGCTCCATCTCATGCGGAGTCGAGCCGATCTACTCTTTACGATTGCGCCTCAGGCCGTAGATCAGCCCGCCGATACCTCCGAGAACAAGCCCCGCCGGTCCGGTAATGAAAATTCCTAGCAATGGTCCCTGATTGGCGTCCGGCGAAAAGATAATTGGCCCCAAAAAGCCTGCGGCAAAGCTAATCGCTCCAGCCAGGATTGCCCCAAGGCACATGGATGCCAAAGTTCCCCGTTGAGCTGAGCCCATCATTCGCCAAACCGACCAACCAGCCAAAAGGGCACAGGCCAAGGAGCCCGCCATGGCGATCCAATCATTACCGCGAAGATCAATCAGGGCGAACGGCAAGAAAGAAACAAAATAGAACGTTGCTGGAATGACAATCAACACGGCAAAGATCCGCAGCAGCCAATGGGTAAGCCCTTTCATTAGTCAGTCGCCTTGATGAAGAGTTTCTCGGGCTCGTAAACAAAAATGTCGTCGATTTTGGGCAATCTGGTGAAATCTGAGACATCGGTAATATCGACTTCCATCCCGGCATACTCGCCATCGACGATCTCCGCCCAGGGAGTCAACGTCTTGGTCGAGCCACCTGTCCACAGGCTCCAGCCATCGTGCTTCTCAAGTCGGATGGTTCGGAATGTTGTTCCCTTCCGCACAATTCCAACCACATAGAGCTTGGTGCCCGTGGCAGAACTGATTGAACCCTCTTTCGGATCAGCCTCGTAGGCTGCGATCGTGTCTGGAGAGCTGTGAAAGCCGCCTCGCTTCCGATCCGCTCGCGCTGGGACCAATGCAAATCTTCCTGATTTAGCCATTCCCCCTGAAACTTTCATCATGAAGACGTCTTTTACGAGGAGATACGCTATGTGATTTTGATAACCGCCCCAAAGAGGAGAATCTCTGGAAGTCTCCGAGGTTGAATGGAATCCTACCAGCAAGACCTTGAAGACTAAAGGTAGCAAAACAAAAACGGTAGCGAATATGACGACAGTCTTCTTCATGGGTGTTTTGAAATCCCTCTAGGCTCGCCCAGCTGAGGAGATTGTCACACCGAAAAGGGCTTGGCCAAAAATCGATTCAATCGATCCAGGCTTTTTGCCTTCCGTCTCGTTCTGACAAATTCGTCTTATGATGTTAACGATCTTTCGACCTTGAGCACCTTGAGCCAAACCTTCGAAAGTGCCGCTTTGAATCGTACGACTCCGGCAGATTTCCCGAGATGGCCCAATCCGGTGAGAAAAAAATACCGGGATTCATTTTGGTGACCGGGCAGGTTTTCTGAGACTCGCCTGCCCCCGATGGTCCGGGTTTCAAAAACCACCTTTGATCTCGACTCGAGATTCTTCTTAATTTTCGGCCCCAACATGTCCACTGCTATTCTTTACTGGATCTCTCCAACGGTAATGAGAATCACCGATTTTAGGCGATTCAATAACTGATCGGGTTGACTCTTGCTGGTCACGCCGTCCGCGTTCGGGGATTGACGTAATTGATCCCACCGCCCAAAGTTTTCGCATGATTCGGCTGGCGATTTTTGGACTTACAACAATGATGGTGGCAACCTTGGTCGGACAGGACGAGCGGTTGCCTGAATTTACAGAAGGAACACGGCTAGTATTCCTAGGCGATTCGATCACCGATATGAAATGGGGGCGTAACGAGGCAGACCGGAATCACTACCTGGGACATAGCTTCGTTTACCTGATAGCAGCTAGGCTAGGAGCTGAGATGCCGCAGGCGAAGTTGGAATTTTTCAATCGCGGCAAAAGTGGTAATCGGGTCAGTCAGTTGCGAGAACGCTGGCAGAAGGATGCGATCGAGATGAAACCCGACGTGCTGACCATTCTTATTGGCGTAAACGACGTGGCGCGCGACGGTGGCGAGCTCGATCTGGCAGAGTGGGAAGCGGACTACCGTTATCTGCTGGAAACCAGCCGGGCCGCAAATCCTGACCTACGAATCGTGTTGCTGCAGCCGTTTGTGCTACGGGTCACACGCTTGGATAATGACGCGGCGTGGGCTCACTGGCGTGGGACGACCGATCGGATGGGCAAAGTGGTGGCGAGGCTAGCAGACGAATTTGGCGCAACGCTGGTTCGGACTCAAGAGGTGTTCGATAAGGCAGCGGAGCAGGCACCACCATCCCATTGGATCTGGGACGGGGTACACCCGTTGCCCCAAGGGCACGAGTTGATCGCCCGGGCATGGCTACAGGCGTTGAGTCGGAGGTATTCTTGTTTATCTCCCGTAACACCAAATTAGGAAAACTGGCTGAGATCATGGGAGTGAGATTAGACTACCCTTGAGTGACCGGTTGACTTCAAAAACCACCGAAAAAGTGAAACCGTATGGTCTGGGTGGGAGCATTGATCCTTCCAGCCTTGGAATTGGCCGTTCATCATAGGGCCTCTTCGAGAGGGGCGGGATTGCTCTGCTCAAGATTTTCAAAAACCTGGGGCGGATGGTGAAGCGCGCCGCAGCCATCCTCCCAAAAAACGATCTCCTGGCTTCTGGCAGACCCGGACGAGGAAAAGCATCAACGGAACTTCGATCAGCACACCTACGACCGTGGCAAGGGCTGCTCCCGATGAAAGGCCGAAGAGCATCACGGCTGTGGCGATGGCGACTTCGAAGTGGTTGGAAGCGCCAATCATCGCTGAGGGTGCCGCATCTTCGTAGCTAAAGTTCATCCATTTTGCGGCGCAATAGGTGATCGTGAAGATGAGCAGAGTTTGAAGGGTAAGAGGAATCGCGATCCAGAGAATCGTGAGGGGATTGGCAAGGATCGTTTCCCCTTTGAAACTGAACAACAGCACGAGGGTGACTAACAAAGCCGTGATGGATACTGGCGTTAGGTAGTGGAGGAATTTCGTCTCGAACCATTGAGCGCCTTGATGGGCAATGATCCAGAGGCGACAAAAATAACCCGTCACCAGTGGCAGAGCAACGTAGATCGAAACGGATAGCGCGAGAGCTTCCCATGGAACTGGCATTTCGTTGATCCCAAGCAGCCGTTTTACAGTCAAACTGTTTTTTTATCGGTTTGCTCGGCGAATTGGGTCGCTGGCAGGCCGCTGTGCTCGAAGAGATCAAGGAGAGCTTCGCGCTCCTCAGGCGGGGTCTTTACGCGGCCGAGGCAATCGACTTTGAGGATTTTTTCTTCGGGCGGAGTCGTAACTGTCGTAGTCATTCCATACGACACTTACGACGAACGATTTTTCAACGGGTGCGCTACGTGACACTTACGCAAAATCAACACGTTCCAAGCGCCAGGCTGATTCTTCCGGCGCTTTCTATGCGTGTCGATCTACTATTTGTTTTCAGGGGGTCGGTTGGTTCGGAGCATGACGAATGCTACACCAGTTGCTAGTATGATGATCAAGGCAGATGCCCAAAGCAGGTTTGGTATTTTCGGGTTTACAGCGCCGTCTGGTTGCCCTATCACGCTACCCGAAGGCAGATCATTTGCATTTGATGACCGACTCTCTTTGGGCGGCTCCGCTTCGATAGCCTCTGACTCAGCACCGTCAAGACGCTGTTTCATTTGGCGAACAGCCTGACGCACGGTCGATGTAATCAGAATTTGAGACTCCGGAAGCGACTGAATAAAATCGAGGTCGTCACTGTTGCCGTGCTCCGCGATGTAGCGAACGCATTGCACCAATCGCCCGGTGTTCATTTCGTTCAGTTCGGTTTCTGCTCGTTCTCTGGCAGCAGGAAGGAGCGACTCAGCGAAATCTGGTTTTGTGTTCGCATATTTGAAAAGTCCAGTGATAACGTTTTGAGATCGGGAATCTGTGATGATCGTTGCCAGATCAGTCCCAGTGATATTTCGGCGCTCAAGTTCTAGATTCACCCTCGTTACTATTTCCTCTGAGCGGCGAATCTCCTCGGCAGAAGGTGGTTGCAGGTCGAAAGCTTGAAAAGTGTAATAGTATTCGAGCAAGCCCTCGACCGAGAGGGTTTCAACTTCGGGCGGTTGTGCAAGGGTGTGGGCACCTACCACAAGCGTCACCACGATAAGAGCTAACCGTGGTTGTAGTTTTGCAATCGTCATTGAATTATTCCCCGTTCATAGGTTCTACATAACGTACGTTTGGACGTAAAAGAAAATCTTGCTCAGCCATTCGAAAACGCTTTGAGTCACGCGAAAATCGGCCCAAATGCTCAGCACCTCTTCTCATCAATAAATGAGTCTTTGAAATGTCGTTGTGCCCTGAAACATTGTCGTGAACCAGTCCTAAGATGTGGCCTAACTCATGGGCCATCGTTCCATCATCGCTATCTCGAAGGGAAACTACGCCAAAACGCTTTTTTAACGGCTTAAATGCAAAACCTCGGTCGTCATTTTCTAGTTGAGCATCCACATAGAAGATCAACCGAATATTTGGCTGGGCGTTTTACAGTCAAACTGTTTTTTTATCGGTTTGCGTGTCAATCCCTCTCATGCCAAGCGCGTCGGCCACCACTGCGCAGCTCGATTCCATCGGTCAACATACCAAGA
>CAYGQD010000023.1:23583-52924 GCA_964351855.1 uncultured Verrucomicrobiales bacterium | reverse complement strand
CGATGAATTCGAGCCGATCCCCCGCTTCCATCTGCATCGGCGGCGTGTTCGTCAGCGGTATCCGACCAAAGGGGGGAACCTGAATCTCCCGTACGATCTCCTCTTCGTTCCGCCGAATCATCAGCCGAATCCCGTCCGTGCTCGGCCCTGGCACCCGAAACTCCCCTTCCAGGACAAACTCACCCGCTTGATCTGCGATCAGCCGCAACAGAATCGCCTGATCCGGAGGCGCCGTGTGGCCGCCCCGAGGGCTGAGGTTGACATAGTTCCCCTCCGGAGTCGGACAAGCTTCCCCGAGCTGCCACGTCTGGCGTTTTTCGTGGAAATGCGGCAACGGCTCAGCGGTTCCCAATTCCAGTTCACCCGAATCACTCAGCTTCGCCGGACTCAGCAGATATTCCCAAGTTCCCGGCGTCGGGTTGTCTGGCTCGACGATTCCGTTTTCCAGGAAACTCAGCGCCATCTCTCGCTCATCCTCCGATGGTGTCCGCTTCAACGTCTGCTCGTAAACAAAGTCGATCCGCTCGTGCAACGACCGCTCTGGGATCGGAACTCCTGCTTGATCCGGTTGTCCCACCTGCGTCGCCAATTTCTCGATCTGCTCCGCGTGGCGCAAGACGAAGGGGCTGTTCAAGAGGAAGAGAGTCTGTTGGGGTACCGAGGTTTCGTAGCGGGCCGGGCTGTGGAGATCCGGATTCGGAAAATCGAACGTCGCCAAGACCGGCGCGAGGCGATAGCGATCGATGAACCCGTAGATCGAGCGCCGCCGGTCCGCTTCCGGGGCGTCCCAATTCACCGGACGCCCACCAATTTCCGGCTCCAGCGAGTTCGAGGCCAGCAGAATGGAATCCCGCATCGCCTCAAAACCGAGCCGGTGCCGCACATACCGCGTAACATACCGATTCTCCGGATCCGACTCGGCATCGGGATGATCGCTGGAAAGCTGGTAGGCCTCGCTCGTCAACAGATGCCGATGCAGCTTCTTCAGTGAGAGTTCGCCTTCCGTCTGAAACCAGTTCGCGAGGTAATCGAGCAGCTCCTGATGGAGTGGCGGCTCTGTCTGAACCCCAAAATCGCTCGGCGTATCCACTAGCGGACGCCCGAAATGCCAACCCCAAACGCGGTTCACCAGCACCCGCGCGGTCAGAGGGCTCTCGGGCGAAACCAACGCGTCGGCCAGTTGTTTGCGACCGCTTCCATCCGTCAGGGGCTCATTCCCGAGAATCGTCAGATAGGTCCGCTCGGCCTTGTCACCCG
Source organism: uncultured Verrucomicrobiales bacterium (assembly GCA_964351855.1). GTDB lineage: Bacteria > Verrucomicrobiota > Verrucomicrobiia > Verrucomicrobiales > DEV007 > JBCDHN01. Next base: position 51,667 of record CAYGQD010000023.1, on the reverse strand, counting down.
GTCGTGAGGCTTGGCCACGAACCAGAATCGGAAAGTCGCGCGGATTGTCGACGTCGTTCATCACCATCGCCCGAATCGGCGCGCCGGGAGATTCGATGTCTAGCTTCACCAATCGACGCTGAATCTTCTCCAGGTTTCCTCGCTCGATCTGGGTGAAAAACTCGTTCGTCCGTTCCACCGGAACCCCTAGCGGCGAGGCGCGGACGAAGTTGCGCACCTGCTGGGCCGCCGGATTCGATTCGTCAGTTGCCGCATAGTGGAGGAAAAAACGCGCCTGGGACTCTGCCAGCGTCTTTCGGTTTGTCACCGGATGACGTTGCTGCCAGTTCCACGCCAGCAACGGCCCGGGAGCCACGTTTTTCGGGACGTTCGCTTGCGTCGCCCGATACGCCTCCGGCGAAGCGTTTTCCGGAAGCGCCCAGAGCGCCTCAAACGGGGCCAACATCGCATGGCTCCGCTGACGCACCGCAAATTCTCGCCACTTCCGACCCAAGCTCCGCCGCAAGCCAGCTCCTTGAACCTTGCGATCAAACTCCGGCAACGGCTGATCCCGAAGCTTCATGATTAGCTGAAGATGGGCCGCAATCTTCTCGACCGTCTGAACCTCGTCATAAATCTCTCGCTGAAAAGCCAGTGCTTCGGCCTCAATCTCGCCCCGCGCCTTCTCGTAATCCGCCACCGCCTTTTTGTCTTCCGGATAGCCGATGACCGGTAGCTCCTTCGGCTCCACGCTACTGCGAAACACCCCTTGCAGCGCGTAGTAATCCCGCGTCGGAATGGGATCGAATTTATGATCGTGACAACGGGCGCAGGAAACCGTCAGGCCCAGCACCCCACGTGTCACCACATCAATCTGATCATCCACCACGTCGAGAATGTTCGCCTGCCGTCCCACCGTCAAAAATCCCAACGCTGCTTGGTCAGGATGATCTTCCGGTCGCAGGTGATCCGCCGCGATCTGCAACCGGATGAACTCGTCGTAAGGAAGATCATCGTTCATCGCCCGAACAACCCAGTCTCGATAGGTGTAGGCATAGGGATAGCGATTGTCCTTGCCTCCGGCGACGTAACCCATCGTGTCCGCATATCGCGCCACATCCAGCCAGTGCCGCCCCCAATGCTCCCCGTACTGCGGTCTTGCCAGCAGCTCCTCAATCTTCGCTTCCAGATCCGGATTCGCGACAAACGCCCGCACCTCCTCCGCGCTGGGCGGCAGCCCCGTCAACCCGTAAGAAACCCGGCGCAGAAGCTTCGCCGGATCTGCCTGAGGAGCCGTCTCCAGGCTCGGCGTCTCCTCCGTCGCACCCGTGATCGAACTCACGATCCGCTTCCAGGTGGAAGGCTCCGGCGGGGCCACAACATTCTGAGGAACCACGCCCTCCCGTTTCGCCGCCAACCAATGATCGATCGGATGAACCGCCAGATCCTCGGGCAACGCGGGAGGAGCGATCGGCTGAAACGCCCAATGGGTCTCTGCCAACTCCGCTTTCTTGTCCGGCGAATGCGGCGTCTCCTCCTCCGGCCAGGGCAATCCCAGGCTGATCCACTTCTCGAACGCGGCGATGTCCCGATCCAACAGCTTCGGCTCATCCTCCGGCATCGGCTTGATGTCCTTGCTCTCGTGGCGCAGCGCTACCATGAGCAGGCTGCTCTTCGGATTGGCGAGGTCGATCACCTTCCGATAATCACTCCCCCGCAACACCCCACCCCGAGAATCCAGCCGCAAACCGACGGATTGTTTGCGCTGACCATGGCAAGCGTAACAACTCTCCGCCAGCACCGGCCGAATCGACGTCTCAAAAAACGCCAGATCCTCCGCTGAAAACGCAGGCACAGCGTCGCCACTCTCCTCCCCCAACCCCAGTAGAGGCAGCAAAAGGAAACCGACGATAAAAACGGGGAAGCGAAAGCACATGGCGATTGATTAAGTGCCTCTAAACGAAAATCCGTTCATGTTCGCCCAAAAAAATGCTTGTCCCAAAGTTGATGGAAGCAACACCCAAGCAGTGAAGCGGCCCAATCCACTTTCTCCGCTCCAATCCCCTTTCCCCAATCGTAACTAATTCTGTCATGGATCACGATCACGTCCTCATCAACTACCGGGAATACGTCCTCGAAAACGGGCACGCCCCGCCTTCCGTTTATGCCTTCGCCAAATCGATTGAGATTGGGGAGCGGGAGTTTTTTGAGGCGTTTGCTTCGTTTGAGGCGCTGGAAGCCGGGATTTGGCGGAAAGCGGTGACGGATACGATCGATGGGATTCAGCAGGGGGAAGAGTGGAGCGGGTTTAGCGCTCACCAGAAGCTGCTGACGTTTCACTATGCGTTTTGCGATCGGATTCTAGATCAACGCTCGTTCTTCCTGGCGCGCTTTCCTCGCGGATCGAAGGGCGAGCTGCCTTCGCGGTCGCTCCTGCCGATGCGGGAAGCCTTTGTGACCTTTGCGCGGAAGTTGGTGGCGGAGGGCGAGGAGCGGGAGGAGATCGCTTGTCGCGGGCCGCTTTCGAAGACCTATCCGGAGGCGCTCTTTGGCCACTTCTTGACGGTGATCGAGTTCAATCTGGCGGACAGTAGTTCCAAATTTGAGCGGACGGATGCTTACATCGAGAAATCGGTGCGGCTGGCGTTCGACGTCATCGGGACCCAAGCGCTCGATTCCGCCCTCGATCTGGTTCGCTTCTTTTCAGCTAGCTTCACCCAGCCCTCATCGTGAACCCGGATTCACCGGAGCAAGACTCCATTCCTAGCGGGAAAGCCTCGCGGATTGCGGCCCTGGCAGGTGCGGGAGCCCAAGTCGGGGTCAATTATCTGAAGCACTATGGTAAGCGAGCCATGGGCGGAGAGAACGATACCGAGAGACTTCACGAGGCGAACGCCGGCGCGATCTACAAGACGTTTTCGCGACTCAAAGGCGGCCCGCTGAAGTTGGCCCAGATGTTGAGCATCGACAAAAGCCTCCTTCCGACGGCTTATCAGTCCCAGTTTGCCCAGGCTCAATATTCCGCCCCGCCCCTCTCCTACCCTCTGGTGGTGCGGACGTTTCGGCGAGAGTTTGGCAAGGCACCGGGAGAAATCTTTGAGACGTTTTCGACGAGCGCGGCGCACGGAGCGTCGATCGGCCAGGTGCATCGGGCGACGATCGGTGAGCGGACCTTTGCCGTAAAGATTCAGTATCCAGGCATAGCTGACAGTCTGGTTAGCGATCTGGCAGTGGTGAAGCCGGTGGCGTTGCAGATCATGGGAATGAAAGAGCATGAGGTGGAGCCGTATTTTCAAGAGGTGAAGGCGCGTTTGCTCGAAGAAACGGATTATCGGCTAGAACTGGAGCGCTCGATGGAGCTTTCTGCGGCGACGCAGGGTCGCGTTGCCGGGGTTCGCTTCCCCACCTATTACCCGGAGTTTTCGAACGCGCGGATCCTGACGATGGACTGGATCGATGGTCAACCACTCGATCGTTTCGCCGAGCGCGAGACCGATCCGGAGAAGCGTCGCGCGGTCGCGCAAGCGATTTGGGACTTTTACCACCTCCAGATTCACGACCTGCTCCAGTTTCACGCGGACCCGCACCCCGGGAACTTCCTCGTCGATCAAGACAACCAGGTCATCGTGCTCGACTTTGGCTGCACCAAGAAGATCAGCCCGGCGTTTCACCGCAGCTACTTCCGCTTTCTCAATCCGGCGCTGCTTCGCAATCGGCCAGAGTTCGAAGCAGCTCTTTTCGAACTGGACATCCTGACCGACACTCATTCGGCGCGGGAATGCGAACTCATCTTGGAGACGGCGATCGAAGGCGCGGAGTTGCTCGGTCGGCCGTTTCATCACGGCGAATTCGATTTCAGCGATCCGGAATACCTCACCAGCATCATGGAAATGGGCGAGCGGCAGCGAACCAATCCGGACCTGAAAAACGCAAAAGGGGCCACCGGCTTGGCCGACTCCGTTTACCTCAATCGCGCCTACTTCGGCGTCTACTCCCTGATGGGACTGCTTCGCGCGAAGGTGAAAACAGACACCTCGATCCTGGCGGAAGCGGCCTGAGCGCTGAGAACGGTTTCAGCCTCGGGGCCGCATCTGGAGCATCCACTCCCGATGTTCGCGCCCCTCATACCACGCCGTCGGTTCCCAGCTTTCGGTGATCTCGAAGTGGGGGGAAAAGCGCTCGGTCAATTCATCAAGGGAGCAACCAAAGGGCGGGCGACCGTCCTCGCGACGATGCTCGTCATCGTAAGGATCGAGGTAAAAGACGCCGAGAAACTGGCCACCCGGCTTCAACGCACCCTTCACCGCTTTCACATAGGCATCGCGCATCGAGGGATCGATCGCGCAAAAGCAGGTGTGCTCCCAGATCCAGTCGAATGCGCCGACCATCGGCGTCGGCAACTGAAAGAGGTCCGCCTCCACGTAAGTCTCCTTCCCCACCGAAGGTCGCTGAGACGCCCGCTCCACCGCAGAAGGCGAAACATCCAGGCCCACCACTTCCGCCGTTGGCCCAACTTCGGCAATCGCTCGGACATCATGGCCCAACCCACTTCCCGGAACCAAAATCTTCCCCGTCAGCGGGGCTTGCTCGAGATACAGCAGCAACCCCGGAGCCGGTGCTCCTTTGTCCCAAGGGGTATGGTTCTCCTCATAATGTTGTTCCCAGTCAGTCATGGAAGTTCAGACGAAGGACGCGGGAAATCCTGACGGCAACCGGAATTCTTTGCAGCAATCGAACGCCTTTCTCGCGGCGGTTGAGGCTCGCCGTGAACCGGGTCAAGCAGATTCTGAGCAAACCAGTTGCCAATTCGTGGATTTGAACTAGAAATACCGCCCGAAAAATCGGGGCCCCGCACTTCTAGCAATTGACTCAAAGCCATGACTGATCTCTCCAAATACCGCAATATCGGCATTTTCGCCCACGTTGATGCGGGAAAAACAACAACGACCGAGCGTATCCTCAAGCTCACCGGTAAAATCCACAAGATCGGCGAGGTTCACGATGGCGCGGCGACGACCGACTTCATGGAGCAGGAGCAAGAGCGTGGGATCACGATTCAGTCTGCGGCGACGACCTGTTTCTGGAAAGATTATCGCTTCAATATCATCGACACTCCCGGACACGTGGACTTCACCATCGAGGTGTATCGTTCCTTAAAAGTTCTCGACGGCGGGGTCGGCGTTTTCTGCGGTTCCGGCGGGGTTGAGCCTCAGTCAGAAACGAACTGGCGTTATGCGAACGACTCTGAAGTCGCTCGAATCATTTACGTGAACAAGCTCGACCGGATCGGCGCGGATTTCTACCGCGTCATCAAGCAGGTCGAAGAAATTTTGGCCGCGAAGCCGTTGGTGATGACCTTGCCGATCGGAATCGAGAACGACTTCGTTGGTGTCGTCGATGTCCTGGAGCGCAAAGCCTACATCTGGGATGACACCGGCAATCCGGAAGCCTTCGAAGTCTCCGAGGTCCCGGAAGATATGAAGGAGAAGGTCGAGCACTACCGCGAGCAGATGATCGAAACCGCTGTCGAACAAGACGACGAAGTGATGGAGAAGTATCTCGACGGGGTGGAGCCGGACATCGCCACGATCAAGCGCTGCATCCGCAAAGGAACCATCGCGCTCGACTTCTTCCCAACGTTCTGCGGATCTTCCTTCAAGAATAAAGGCGTTCAAAACGTCCTCGACGGCGTGGTAGATTACTTGCCGAGCCCAACCGAAGTCGAGCCTCAGCCGGAAGTCGATATGGAAGGGAACGAGACCGGCAAGTTTGCGATCGTCGATCCCAAAGCTCCCCTCCGCGCCCTTGCCTTCAAGATCATGGACGATCAATACGGCGCCCTGACCTTCACCCGCATCTACTCCGGATCCCTCGAAAAAGGGACTTCCATTCTCAACACCTTTACCGGCAAGACCGAGCGGGTCGGGCGCATCGTGGAAATGCACGCCAACTCCCGGAACGAGATTGACCGCGCCCAAGCCGGTGACATCGTCGCCCTGGTCGGTCTGAAGACGATCCAGACTGGTCACACCCTCTGCGATCCGAAGAATCCCGCGACGCTGGAGCCAATGGTCTTCCCGGACCCGGTTATCTCCATCGCGGTCGCCGCCAAGGACAAGGCCAACGCCGAGAAGCTGAGCATCGCCATTGGCAAGATGGTGCAGGAAGACCCGTCCTTCCGGGTTGAGACCGACCTGGACAGCGGCGAGACCATCCTCAAAGGCATGGGAGAGCTTCATCTCGACATCAAGGTGGATATCCTGAAACGCACGCACAAAGTGGAGGTGGACGTGGGTGAGCCCCAAGTGGCCTATCGCGAAACGATTACCCAGCGCACCGAAGATTCTTACACCCACAAAAAGCAGAGTGGTGGAACCGGCCAGTACGCGAAGATTGAATACATCATCGAGCCGAACGAGCCCGGCGAGGGTTTCGCGTTCGAGTCCAAAGTCGTCGGTGGCAACGTGCCCCGCGAGTTCTGGCCCGCTGTCGAGAAAGGCTTCCGTCTTTCCACCGATAAAGGGGTCTTGGCCGGCTATCCTTGTATCGACGTGAAGGTCACACTTTTGGACGGGGCCAACCACGCGGTTGACTCCTCCGCCATCGCCTTCGAGATCGCCGCGAAAGCCGCTTATCGCCAGACCATCCCCAAAGCTGGTGCCCAAGTGCTGGAGCCGATTATGAAGCTGGATGTCTTTACGCCGGAAGACCACGTCGGTGACGTGATCGGCGACTTGAATCGCCGCCGTGGCATCATCAAGGAGCAGGTCATCACGCCAACCGGGATTCGGGTCAAAGCCGACGCCCCGCTTGGCGAAATGTTCGGCTACATCGGTGACCTTCGTACGATGACGTCTGGCCGAGGCCAATTCTCGATGGAGTTTTCCCGCTATGCGCCTTGTCCGAGAAACATCGCGGAGAAGGTCATCGAAGAAGCGAAAGCGCGCGAAGAAGCGAAGCGGAAGTAACCTTCCCCGACCCTGAGTTTTCCCCGGGCAACCACCGTCGTTCATCAGTGGGTCTCCTCGCGAGTTCGAGTAGGCGACACGGTGATCGACGCCACGGCGGGGAATGGCTACGATACCCTTTTCCTCGCCCGGTTGGTCGGTCCAACCGGGCACGTTTATGCCTTCGATGTCCAAGCGGAGGCCCTGGAGACGACGGCACTGAAGCTGCGGGAGGCTGACTTGGATCCGCAAACCCAGCTGATTCACGCCGGGCACGAGAACCTCGCAGCCCACGTCTCCGAACCCGTGCAGGCCATCCTCTTCAACCTGGGCTACCTCCCCGGCAGCGACAAATCGATCATCACCCGGCCGGAAACGACCCTCGCCGCCCTGCAGCATGGCCTGACGCTACTGGCCCCTGGCGGCATCCTTACCCTCGTCCTCTATCCAGGCCACAAAGGCGGTGCCCCTGAAGCCAGCGCGGTGCTTCACTTCTGCCAAAACCTGGATCCAACCATGATCCGAGCCGTCCGCCAGGATACGCTCAACGCGGAGAACTCTGCCCCTTTCACGATCGGACTGGAGCGCCGTTGAGACCAGCGCCATGACAGACGGTTCTTTCGGTCAACCCGTGAAGAAACCTCTCATCACCTTTGGCCATTTTTAGGGAATCGGCTAGTGTATCCCGTCCAACAGACTGTGCGTTACGGATGCCGAATTTTCCTCAAGTTCAAGGCGCGAGGAAGGAACGAATCGAGGTTCATGACAAGAAAATCACTGGCGATCCGGCTGGGGCTATCTAGGGTTGCGCCCATGCGCGTTCGACCTTTTCAGGGACTGGTTCCCACTCCGGATCAAGCGGCCAAAGTGGCCTCAGTTCCCTACGATGTCGTCAACACGGAGGAAGCTCTGCAGTTGGCGGAAGGGAATCCCGTGAGCTTTCTTCATGTGGTCCGACCGGAGATCGATCTGCCTCCGGGAACAGAACTCTACAGCGACCCGGTTTACTCGAAGGCGGTGGAGAATTTCCAGAAATTGCAAGACGATGGGGTGCTGGTGCGGGAGACGGCACCCAGTGTCTATCTCTATCGCCAGACCATGGGAGACCATTCTCAGGTGGGGATCGCCCTGACGTGCCACATCGAGGACTATGAGAAGGACATCATCCGCAAGCACGAGAAGACGCGGCCCGATAAAGAAGACGATCGGACGCGAGTGGTGCATGAGCTGAGCGCGAATCCCGGGCCGGTGTTTTTGACCTATCGCGAGCAAGAAGAGATCGACACGAAGGTCGCGGCGATCCTCGAATCTCAAACGCCGGTTTGCGACTTTACAGCGGTGGATGGTATCGGCCACACGGTTTGGAAAGTAGAGGGAGGCGCGGACTTTGTCCGGCTCTTTGGCGAGGTGCCTCTGGGATACGTCGCGGATGGGCATCATCGCAGCGCCAGCGCGCATCGCGTGGGAGCTGAGCGCCGCGCTGCCAATCCAAATCACGACGGAACGGAAAACTACAACTGGTTTTTGGCCGTGCTCTTCCCGGCCAACCAACTGAAAATCCTAGCTTACAATCGTGCGGTTACGACCTTGAACGGACTGAGCGAGGAAGCGTTCTTGGCCAAGGTGACAGAGCGCTTTCAGGTGGAAGAAACTGGCGAGAACGTACCGCAAGAGACGGGACAAGTTTGCATGTTCGTCGGTGGGAAATGGTACACCCTCAGTTGGACGCCGGATCCGAATGCGGACCCAGTCAGCTCGCTGGATGTCAGTGTCCTGCAGGAGCGACTTCTCGCGCCAATCCTGGGGATCGAGGATCCTCGCACCGCCAAGGGGATCGATTTCATTGGGGGGATTCGGGGAACTGCGGAGTTAGAGGCAAAGGTCGCTTCCGGAGCTTCCGCCGTGGCGTTTTCGATGTATCCCGTGACCTGTGATCAGCTCATGGCGATCGCGGATGCCGGCCAGATCATGCCGCCGAAAAGCACCTGGTTCGAGCCGAAGCTTCGCTCAGGGCTCTTCGTTCATACGCTGGATTAGTGCCCAGATGCGTTCTCTGAACGGACAACATATTGGAGTTATCAATGATAGGAGACTTGGCCCCACAAATTGCACGCGGGGTCTTTCACCCAAGACGGTCGCCACTTCAATTTCTCGTACCTCTTGAGTATCTGGTTCAGTCAGCCATGATTGTCACGACATGATCTTGAATCTGAAACTCCAGGTCGTTTCGGGCGCAGAAATCGATCAGAAAGCCGCCCAGATTGATGTTGGTACCCGTGAGACCCGCAACCTTTTCCCTCTCCTCCAGAGAAAGCTTGATCTCTAGATAATGATCCATTCTTCGGTCGGCGATCTGAGCGTCGATCAGGAAGATCAAGGTTGGTCCGTTCGCGCGAAGCCGGTTGAGGTGGGAGGCTAGATTCGCAAAGTAACGCGAGATTCGCGGATCATCTGCCGAAAGATGATCCCACCATCGGTGAACCATGAGGGCTCCGACATCTTTTGAGGGTGGTTTGTCGCCCTCTTCGGCCGATAGATACCCAAGCAAAAGAGTGGAGCCGAAGAGGACGCTTTGGAAGATACGATTCATTTCACTGGATTCAAACTTCTGCCATCCAATCAGAAGGATCACATTCAAGCATCAGGAAATCCGATAAACCTCGGTGGCATGTTTGATGAGTTCGCGTCGCATAGCTCCTCAGGTTAGGGCACGAAGAGAAACTTTTGCGAATTCAGCAAGGCCCAGAGCACCGCAGCGGTTCCGTCTTCGGTGCGTTCGACTTCTTCCGCAATCGTGGCGCGCTCCGCATCGGTCGGCTCTCGGGAGAGCATTGCGAGCATGACGAGGCGCGCGATTTCCTCTGGTTCCGTCGTCACAGCCAGCTGCCGACCGAGGACGCCGTGGTAGCATGTGATGAGGTCGATGTTGCTGCCGTTCATGAGGTTCAGCGCTTGGGGGACGGTGGCGGCTTGGTGGCTGTTGTCGATCACGGAGCGATCCGATTGGCCAAAGTCGCGCAGGAAATGCCCTCGGGGCGCGGGCGACCGCAACTCCGAGGCGCGGATGAGATGGGGACGAATCCGTTCCGCGAAGTCCTTCCGGCCCAGCCGTTCCCGGGAGTCCCAGCGTTTGGCGGCCTCGGATTCTAATTCGGGCCGGACGAGCGGGGCGGGTTCAGGGAGCTCCACCACGGTGACTTCGGCCAGCGGTGAGGTGGCGAGGAGATGCCGGGCGTCGATCTCCCCTTGCAGCTCGCTGAAGATGACGCCCTCTATCCGCTGTTTCACCCCGCGACGCAGCTCCGCGATTTGGCGGGAGAGCTCGGCCATGCGCGCTTCATCGCCATCCAGCTTGGCTTGGCTGAGCGCTTGGCGAAGCTGGTTTTCGGTCTTTGGGGCATTGCCGACCAGTTCCGTCATTTGATCGACCACGGCCAGAAACTGCTCTGCGGTCCGTCCTTCCAAGCTGGCGTGAATGCGCCGATTCCGCTCGATCCCGGCGAGCTGCTCGAGAATCCGCGGCCGATACTGATCCGGATTCGGCGTGGTCAGGGCGACGAGCGAATCCCAGATCTGCTCTGCGGTCATGCGGCGGAGGAGGGGCGCTTCAAAGTGGTAAGGCTCGCCATTACTCACCGCGATGGCTTCGCGCTGCCAGGCATCGGTCGCGGTGAGGATCTGGAGGAAGGCTTTTTGATCGTAGGCCAGCTCCCGCATCAGATCTTCGAGGAAACCGAGCAGCTCCGGGTGGGAGGCGACGCTTTTCTCCATCAGCTCGTCGACCGGCTCGATCAATCCCCGCCCAAAGGCTCGCTTCCAGAGCCGATTGACGATCACCGTGGTGAAGCGCGGGTTCTCCGGGCCGGTCATCCAGGCGGCGTAAGCATCCCCATCAGCGGGCGCGTCTTCGCCGAACATCGTTTTCGGCCGCACGACATCGAACGGCTTCGCATCCGTGTAGATGTAGTCGTGCGGCAGCTGCAATTTCGCCCCCGGCGTCTCGTGCACGGCGACGTATTTGAGCGGCGAGTAGAGCCGAACGATCGAATTCCGCGTGATCGAGTTCACCGCCAGCGTTTGCTGGAAGGCCTGCTGCCCCACGGTCGCGAGCCGCCGAAACTCCTCCACCTCCATCCCTGTTTTCCGGAGCCAAGCCTGAACCCAGCCGTATTTGAGGGCGCCTTCGAAGCGGGAAACGTTGATCTTGGGGAAGTCCGGGATGCCGATGGCCTGATGATAGGCTTGGCTCTCAATCTGGCGCAGGCGGGTGCGGAGCAGGTCTCGGTTTGGAGTGAGGTCGCCCAGGTTTCCGAGCGGATAGGTGTAAGCCGCCATCTCGTAAAAATCCATCTGGGTCCAGTCATCGAAGGGATGGTCGTGACATTGGGCGCATTCCAGACGGGTGCCGAGAAAAACGCGAACGGTATTGGCCATGTTATCGAGCGGCATCCCGCGATCCAGGAAGTAGTAACCTACCGCGCCGCTGTCCCAGAAATGGCCCCGGGCGGAAACCAGCTGAGCTACGAACTGATCATAGGGCAAATTTTCCCGCAGCGCCTGTTTGATCCAGAGGGCGTAGGCATCGTGAGCCGGGCCGTCCAAACCGCCGTTCAAACGGAGGAGATCCGCCCAGAAATGGAAGGTATGGGCCACATAGGCCTCGCTGTGAAGCAGTGCCTTGATCAATTCCGGGCGCTTTTCCGGCCGTTCATCGGCCAAAAATGCTTCCGCCTCCGCGACGGTGGGGATACGACCGCCCCACTGGAGGAAAGCGCGACGGAGAAAGGTGGCGTCATCAATCCGTGGCGGCAGCTCCGTTTCCACAATTCCGGCTCGCTCGCGGGACGCCGCCAAGAGGGCATCGATCCGTTCCGCAGGAGAGGCCCAGGCCATCGGCGCGCAAACCGTGGCCAAGATCACGCCGCTGAACAGCACGCGGCCAAGTCTTTGGGGTTTCACGGGTTCAATCCAGCGCACCTTTTCCTCCTTGCCAAGCGGTAAATCGCCAGGGGAAAGACAGATCAGTTGCGGAAAGGACGCGCATGTGGTTCAAGGCAGGATGATTCGTTGCCTTTTACCCCTGATCCTCTCCCTCACCCTGGCTTCGGCCGAGCCCCCGGAGTGGTCGGCAAATCCCGATCAACACATTGTCGTCAAAACCCTTCTGGGCCAGATGCGCTATGACCTCAGCGAGTTCGAGGTCGAGCCCGGAGCCAAGGTCAAGCTGACTCTGGACAATACCGACGACCTCCAGCACAACCTCATTCTCCTCAATTCCGGGAAGGACGACCCTGCGGCACAGGCCTTCGCCATGGAAATGTGGTCGATGGGCGAAGCCGGCATCGAAAAGGGCTGGGTTCAGGCCGATCACAGCAGGCTGCTCGTCGCCAGTCGCCTCCTCAATCCCCACGAAGCGGAAGACATCTATTTCGTCGCCCCTGAAAAAGTGGGGGATTACCCTTACGTCTGCACCGTTCCCGGCCACTCCATGATCATGAAGGGCCAAATGAAGGTGCGGAACGCGGTCCGGCCGTTGACGGATCTGACCTACGCCTACTACGAAGGCGAATGGGACAAGCTGCCCGACTTCTCCGCCCTCAAACCCAAAAAGACCGGGAAGATTGACAGCGGCATCATCGACATCGGCGTCGCCAAGAAGAAAAACGGCTTCGGCCTCGTCTTCACCGGGAAGCTGACCCTGGAGAAAGCCGGCGAATACGAATTCATGCTCTCTTCCGACGACGGATCTCGGCTGGTGATCGACGGCGAAGGTGTGGTGGACCACGATGGGATTCACCCGATCGGGGCCATTCAAAAAGGGAAGGTCCCGCTTCAAGAAGGCGAGCATACTGTCGAACTGCGCTACTTTGACCGCAGCGGCCACACGGGCCTCTCCCTCGCGATGAGCGGCCCCGGCCTCAAGAATGTGCCCCTCTCCGCCACGGTGAAGAAGGGGAAACCGGAGCAAAAAGCGCCCGATCCCATCCTTCTCACCAGCGAAAATCCCGGTGAAGCCGTCATGTATCGCAATTTTATCGAAGGGGCGAACCCGCGCGGCATTGGCGTCGGCTATCCCGGAGGCGTCAACCTCTGCTGGGATGCGGATTCGATGAATCTGGCCATGGTTTGGCGCGGCGCCTTCATGGATGCGAGCCGCCACTGGACGAACCGCGGTCAGGGCAACCAGCCGCCCGCCGGCTTCGACATCATTAGCCCCGGAAAAGGGCTTCCGCTTCAGGTTCTGGAAGACGGGGGCGAAACCTGGACCGCCAAATCCGAGGGCCAGATCGCCTATGATCGCGACAAACCGCCTGCCGAGCGGAAATCGATGCAGACTTACATCCAGCGCCACCCGGATTATCGCTTCCGCGGCTATCAACTGGACGACAAGCGCTTCCCGACCTTCCGCTACGACTTTCAAGACCTGAAGGTGGAGGATCGGTTCGACCCGGCGACGGCGGATGGAGTCGAAGCCGTCAAACGCAGCCTCTCCTTCAGCGGCACCGCCAAACCGGGCACTCATTTCCGCGTGGCTGACACCGTTTCCGGCGATCCGGTCGATGGCTGGTATCCCCTGGGAGACAGCGCCAAGATCAAGGTGGAGGGTGCCGAACCCAAGCTGCGAAATGGCAAGGAGTTGCTGGTGGAGATCACCGGAGATTCCACCCTCACGGTGACGATTGCCTGGAATCAAGCCGTCGGCGGCAAGGTCTCCAGCCTTAACAACACACCGAACGACGTCGAAGGCTCAAACAGCTTCAACGATGCAGCGGGCCGCTTCGTAACGAGCATCGACTACCAGTTTTAAGCGGAACGTTCCCACTTCCATTCCACGTTCACCCCTTTTCCTCATGCAATTGAAAATCACCTTTGTTCTCGCATTCTGCGCTGTCAGTCTCGTTCAAGCCCAAGAAGAGTCTGACTATTACACCATCACCACTTTTGAAACGCCGGAAAACAGTGCGGTCGAGGTGGGTGGAATCGATTTTGGCCCTGATGGGCGGGTCTACCTCTGCACCCGTCGCGGCGAAGTTTGGAGCGTCGGCAACGCGTTCGGCGATCCGGCGCAAGCGGACTGGAAATTGTTCGCCCGTTATCTCCACGAGCCGCTTGGCCTGGCCTGGAAGGATGGTTGGCTCTATGTCACGCAGCGACCAGAGGTGAGCCGGATTAAGGATCTGGATAACGATGGCCGCGCAGACCTGTTCGAGACGGTGAGCGCGGACTGGGGCATCAAAGGAGATTATCACGAATACGCGTTCGGCTCCCGCTTTGATGACGAGGGCAACATCTGGACGGTGCTCTGTCTGACCGGATCGTTTACCAGCCAGAGCAAGTTCCGCGGTTGGGTGCTGCGGGTCAATGAAGACGGGACCATGACGCCGACGGCCTGCGGAGTGCGTTCGCCCGGCGGAATCGGCTTCGGACCGGAAAATGAGGTCTTTTACACAGACAATCAGGGGGCCTGGAACGGTTCCAGCTCGCTGAAGCATGTGTCCGTGGGCTCGTTTCAGGGCAATCCCAACGGGAATATTTGGTTCGAAGTCGCGGATGGTGCCATCGGCGAAGAGCCGCCTCACCCTGCTTATATCGACGAGGGGCGCACCGTGGTGGAGCGGGAGAAGATTCCCACTTACGTGCCGCCAACGATCATCCTGCCGCACGGGAAAGTCGGTCAATCGCCCACCGGAATTGTGCTGGATGACACCGGCGGGAAGTTTGGGCCCTTTGCCGGGCAAGTTTTCGTGGGCGAACAGACGCATTCCCAGATTCAGCGTTGTTTCTTAGAGGAGGTGAACGGGGTCTGGCAGGGTGCTGCCTTCCACTTTTTGAGCGGCTTCAAGAGCGGACTAATCGGGGTGCGCCTCCACGAGAGCGGGGTGATTTTCACGGGCGGCTCGAATCGCGGATGGGGCGCGCGCGGCGGCCAACCGTATAACTTTGAGCGGGTGAACTGGACCGGAAAGGTGCCGTTCGAGGTGCACGAGATGCGGGCCAAGCCCTATGGCTTCGAGCTGACTTTCACCCAGCCCATCGATCCGGCCACCGCCGTCGATGCCAGCCTGAGTATGTCCGCCTATACCTACCAATATCGTCCCGGCTACGGCTCCCCGGAAGTCGACAAGCTCGCGCCCAAGGTATCGGTGGCCAGCATCAGTGATGACGGCAAAACCGTCCGAATCACCGTCGATCCCCTCACCAAAGGCCACGTCCACGAGCTGAAACTCCCCGGCCTCAAGAACACCGAAGGGCTCCCCCTGCTGCACGGGACGGCGTATTACACGCTGAACGAGATCCCGGGTTCGTAACCGGCGCGGCGCTCCAGATTCCATCGCTAATCAGCGCATCCCGGATGGGATGCCAGCCATTAGCCGGTGGTTTGAGCGCAGCGAACACCACCGGATTCGATGGCCCCGCGAAACGAATCCCGGCAGGGATGCCAGCGCCGTTCGTCTCCCGTTCAACCGCGACGCTGGCTGCGATCCCGTCCGGGATCGGGAATTTTGTTTGGATCGTTTTTCCCCGGGTGGTCGCTGCGCTCGACCCCGGGGCTAATGGCTGGTATCCCTGCCGGGATGCCTTGGGCTTCGTTGCTGGAGTCGAACCGTTAAACAATGCGACACAACCGGATTCCGAGGATCTGCAACCTTTGTCCCTGCCTGGATGGAACCGGATCGCGCAGGTGAATCACTAAAGCGGGCAAGGTACCAATCGGATGTGGATTCTTTAGCCGGATTCCACTGGATGATACTCGAAGCCAATTCTTTCGAGACCAATCGAGATTCTGACCCTCGAGATCTTGATTGATCGTTCCCTCAAAACCGCGTGGTAAGCGGCAATCAGAAGGGTGTGAAAAAGTCTTCCGGATTCTCCTGATCGATCGGCGCGATCCAACGCATCAGCGTATGCTCCCGGGATTCCCGACTCCTTTGGACCGGTATGGCAGACCAATTCAAAGTTGTCTTCGGTCCCGACCATTGTGATCACTCTCCGCATTTCCTCCTCGATTTCTGCGAGATACCAGCGCTCCTTGATCTCTTCTTCTTTGAGCAAATCAGGATGTTTCCAGCTACAACCGTCTTCCTCAGCAATATAGGACCACAAGGTTCTCCCGCTCACAACACCATCAGGAAAATGCCCTCCGCCGCCTTCAATGCAATCGTCATGAAATCGCCCGTGACATTCCGGACACTGGGCAAACTCCTCCTCCAACGTGATCTGACATTGGCAGATCGAACACGGTAGGTTCAGTCTTTGCATCATCGAAACGGCTTGTTCTCTCGCCAATTGGTTTCCGTAGAGCCCGATCCGATAAATGTCGATGTTCAGAATCTCACGCTTTTCGAGTTCTAATTTGGCGAGCTGACGAAGAAACTCGCTTTCAGGATACATCTGCTCGATCAATTCGCGATCTTCCAGCTCTACCAATTGGATTGCTTGATGATGATGCTCGAATGGAGTGAACGCAAAGGTCCCCGCTCGGAACATCTGGAAGGCAAGATGGTCCAATTCCTCAATGATCGCCTGACGATCCTTCAGCGGATCCGCGCAATCGAGATCACGCCTAAACCCCAGTGGATCACAACAAAGTACCTGCCGACACCCTTTGGTCGGCCCCATATACAAAAGCTCAATTTGAATCTCGTCCTCAGATAAAAGCATAGAAGCGGGGGTTTACGAGCCTATCAGCTATTCTTGCACCGGACAATCTCTCGCGTTCGAGCGATCGCATCCATTCCGGTCAACCATCTCCGAAAACCAATCGGGTAAACCGCCGGAACAATGAAACCGCTTGCTCGGTGTCATCCTACACCTGCCAGCACCGATCGTCTCGCCTACACCCGCAACACTGGCTGCGATCCCTCCGGGGTCGAGAGTTCTTGGATCGTTGTTTTCCCCGGGTGGTCGCTGTGCTCGACCTGGCGCTAGCATCCCTGCCAAGGACTATAGTTCGCAGACCGCAGAAGTGCGGTTGGGCCCGTTTCAGGGATGAAATCGAGGGCGCGATCAGAAGGCGTAAACGTCGTCGTTCTTGCCTTTGGCGCTGCCCGGTTCGTGATCGGGCCCGTAGGACCAGACGGCGGCTCCGGCGGGGATCATCTGGGTGCCTTGGCCGGTGTGATCGAGGACTTCGATCTGGTTGTCGTAGTTGGCATCGAAGACGACGCGATAGTAGTTGTCCTGGTTGTCAGGATCGAAAAAGGGATCGAAGAGCGCATAGCCCTCCCCTTCTTTGGAAAGGCCGGGCATTCCGGGGCGGCGAGAGGTTTTGCAGCTGAAAAGGAGAATCCGGCGGGGGTTCAATTGCGCGGTGTAGGAGCTGTCCGGGGTCGCGATTAAAGCGGCGATGAGGCCGTTGCTGCCGGAGGTCTCGACCATGACGTCGCCGCTGGCGGTCTGGCTACCCTGGATCGCGGGGTAGCGTTTGTATTCGCTGTAATAGTTCATGATTCCCGTGCGGAGTTCGACCGCCGTTCGGCGAGCTTCGACCATGCGCATGGTTTTCTGCACGTGGGTGGCGGTGGGAATGAGGATGGCGGTGAGGACGCCGATGATTGTCAGGACAATGAGGAGTTCGATCAAGGAGAAGCCAGTCGTGCGCCTGGCCAGGGAACGTGGGTGGGTGTTCATCGCAGTGAAGTGGGTTTGAAGGGTTACTCTCCCATTCAACCAAATTTGACGTCCCTGGAAAAGCCAAAAGCACCTCCCCGGAGCGGAGAGATGCTTTTGAAAAGGTTCGAGAGATCGAACGAGAGCCGTTT
Source organism: uncultured Verrucomicrobiales bacterium (assembly GCA_964351855.1). GTDB lineage: Bacteria > Verrucomicrobiota > Verrucomicrobiia > Verrucomicrobiales > DEV007 > JBCDHN01. The sequence continues at coordinate 33,978 of CAYGQD010000023.1, read as the reverse complement.
AGTAGGCGTAAACGTCGTCGTTTTTCCCTTTGGTGCTGCCGGGCACCCGATTGGGGCCGTAGGACCAGACGGCAGCTCCGGCGAAGAGGTCTTCCGTTCCGGAACCACTGCGATCCGCGACTTGGATGACGTTGTCGTAGTTCGCATCAAAGACGACGCGGTAGTAATTGTCATTGTTGTCAGGATCGAAAAACGGATCATAGAGCGCATACCCATCCCCTTCCGGATAGACTCCAGCCATGCCCGGGCGCTTGGCCTTGCGGGTGCTGAAGAAGAGGATGCGGCGGCGATTAATCTCCTCCGTATAAGTGCTGCCTGGAGCGGCCATCAATCCGGTGATCAATCCGTTGCTGCCGGACGTCTCCACGGTGACATCACCGCCGGTGCCGGCGGCACCTGCAACTGGGGGGTAACGCTTGTATTCGCTGTAGTAATTCATCACGGCGGTCCGCAGCTCCGTGGCGGTTTTTTGAGCCTCGGTTTTCCGCATCGCTTTGGTGACCTGGTGACCGGCGGGCAGGAGAATCGAGGTCAGGATGCCGATGATGGTGAGAACCACGAGGAGTTCCACCAGGGAAAAACCGGCGGAGGCATCCTGCTCGGGTTGAGGGAGTTTTGTCGTCATAGAAGTGGGATTAATGGGTAGGCGAAGATGAAAGCAGGTCTAGGCATCATACAAAAGACAAAATTGTTTGGCAATCACTTATCACGGGGGACGGTTGACTTCTCTGTGACCCACGTAATTCTGCCGGATGCGAATTCTTAGCGGAATCCAACCTTCCGGGAAGCCTCACCTGGGCAATTACTTTGGCATGATGCAGCAGGCGATCGCGCTGCAGGACGAAGGGGAAGCGTTCTATTTCATTGCCGATTACCATTCTCTCACCACGATCAGCGATCCCAAGGTGCTGCGGGAAAACGTCAAAACGGTGGCAGTAGATTTCCTAGCCTGCGGCTTAGACCCGGAAAAGGCGGTTTTCTTCCGGCAGAGCGACGTCCCTGAGGTGACGGAACTGAGCTGGCTGCTGAGCTGTGTCTGTCCGATGGGATTGCTGGAGCGCTGCACCGCTTACAAGGATAAACTCGCCCGGGGGCTGGAAGCAACGCACGGGCTGTTCGCCTATCCGGTGCTGATGGCGGCCGATATTTTGATCTACGATAGTGACGTGGTGCCGGTCGGCAAAGACCAGAAGCAGCACGTGGAGGTGACCCGCGACCTGGCCGGGAAGATCAATCACATCTTCGGCGGCGGCGAAGAGATTCTCCGGGTTCCGAAGCCGCAGATTCGCGATCAATTCTCCAAAGTGCCCGGTTTGGACGGGGAAAAGATGAGCAAGAGCTATGACAACACCATCGAGCTGTTCGAGGCGGAGAAGGCGATGAAGAAGAAGGTGATGCGGATCGTGACGGACTCGAACGGGGTGGACGATCCCAAGAATCCGGAGGAGTCGATCATCTACGAATTGTATCAATTGTTCAGCTCTCACGAGGAGATCGCGAGGATGGCGGCGGAGTTTCGCGCGGGTGGCGTGGGCTACGGCGACTTCAAGAAGCGGCTTTTTTCCGCGATGTGGGATTATTTTGCTCCGATGCGGGCAAAACGGGAAGAACTCCTCGCAAATCCAGATGCAATCGAGGAAATGTTGCGCAACGGTGCAACAAAGGCACGCAGTGTTGCCGTGAAAGTAGTTGACCGTGTCCGCACGGCCATGGGATTATGAACCGTTCAGTCAGGGGCAGTTAAGCCTGGGAAACTTAGGGATTTACAGGGTCTCGGATTGCGAGCATCAATTCCGCTTTGAACAAAACAACCAACTAAGAAACAACCTCGCGGGGGCCCGGCAGTTGCCCACTTTACCGGATCCCAGCGAACAACCCACTCCAACCAATGTTTGGATATCGCGATAACGACAACCAGCAGGACGAACAACATCAAGGACCTCTTCACACCGAGAAGATCATCACCGAACGGAAGATCTTTTTCCTCGATCTCAAAGAGAACAACCGGGGACGCTTCGTGAAAATCACGGAAGACGTCCGAGGACGAAGAGACACGATCATGCTGCCCTGTGAGCACATCCAGGACTTTCTGGACGCCCTGACCGCGATCCGCGATGCGGATAACGAGCTGGATTAGGGCCTGACGGCAGAAACCACCATCCCGGCGCCTCCCACCACAAAAAGGAACGGGAACCAGATGGAGTAGAGCGCGGCTTTCGAGTCTCGCTTCAGGACGGAGAGGCTTGGATCGACGGGATCGAAAAAGACGGTCACGGTCTCACCGGCCGGAAAGCGTTCGACCCAGGTTTGTACCTTCGATGGAGAGGTGCTGCGGATGGAAACGCGTCGGATTCGATCTCCGATGAAGTCGGTGTCCTCAACTTGGTAACGGTAACGGATGCGGGGCTCGTATTCTTCGCGGCTGAACTCGTTAAACCGCCATTCGACGACGCTGGAGGCGATGATTTGACCTTCGGCCTGGCCCCAATCATCCATCAGCTTCGCCTTTTCCCAGACCGCCCAGAGCCACCAACAGAAGAAGGAACCGGCGGCGATGAGGCCGAGACCGAGCAGCACTTTCCAAATTCGGCCGGGAAGATTGGAGGGTTGAGAGGGAGGAGAGGACATGGTGTGAGTGGTTATTCAGCGGAGGTTCGGGCGGAAACAAGCGAATTCCCATCGCTCGGGAAATGGCTGGCAACACGCCGGATTTTCAGAGATTGCGGATTCTGACAGGCACACTAGCTTACGTCCCCCATGAGCACCTTGTCCCAACAGATCGCCACTGACATCAAAGAAGCCATGAAAGCGAAGGATCAGACGCGCCTTCCCGTTCTGCGCTCCCTGAAATCCGCCATTCAGATGGCCACGATCGAAAAACACGGGGCGAATGGCGAATTGGACGATGTGGAAGCGATGGCCATCGTCCGCAAAGCGATCAAACAGCGGCAAGACTCCATTTCCAGCTTCAAGGAAGCGGGTCGCGATGAGCTCGCCGCCACGGAAGCCGCAGAAATCGAGATTCTGGAAACGTATCTTCCCGCAGCGATGAGTGAAGCGGAGATCAAAACGCTGGTCGCGGCGGTGATTGCCGAGGTCGGGGCGACTTCGAAGAAAGAGATGGGGCTGGTGATGAAGCAGCTGCAGGAAAAAGCGGAAGGAAGAGCCGATAACAAGCTCCTCTCCAAGTTGGTGATGGAAAGTTTGGGATGATTTCGGCGATTATCGTTGCCGCAGGTTCCAGTCGGCGGATGGGGTTCGATAAGCTCTTTGCCGATCTCGGCGGGCAGCCGGTCGTGGCCCACAGCATCGCAGCGTTTCTGGATCATCCGGAGATTGGTGAAGTCGTCGTGGTCGGCACCGAGGGAAATCGGGAACGCCTATCGGCCCTGACGGAGGGCATTCGCGTGGTGATGGGAGGTTCCGAGCGCCATTTTTCAGTCGCGAACGGGCTCGAAGCCATTTCGGACGGGGCGGAAATCGTCGCCGTGCATGACGGAGCCCGCCCGTTGATTCATCCGGACACGATTTCCGCCACGCTTCGCGCAGCCCGAGAACAAGGCGCGGCGGCTTGCGCCCGACGGATCACCGACACGGTCAAACGCGCGAATCCCGACGGTCAAGTGATCGCCGGAGTCGATCGCGAACATCTCTGGGCGATGGAGACGCCCCAGTGCTTTCAGGTTCCGCTTCTCCGTGAAGCCTATCGGCAAGTTTTGGACGCCAAGGAGACAGTGACGGACGAGGTTTCCGCCGTGGAACGACTCGGGAAACCCGTGTTTCTGGTCGAAAACCCGCATCCCAATCCCAAAATCACCTTTCCGGCGGATTTAGAGTTCGCGGCGCGGCTACTGCGGTAAAAACCGGTGGGAACCAGGAATCATCGTTTGCTGATTTCCGATCCCTGATTACTAACATTCATGAATGCAGCCCAATACAACACCTCCGTTCTGGAGAACGGTGTCACCGTTGTCACGGCTGAGATGCCCTACATGGAGAGTGCCTGCGTGGGAGCTTGGGCCGGGGTCGGCAGCCGCTACGAGTCCCCGGCGCTGAATGGAATCGCTCATTTTGTCGAGCATCTCCTTTTCAAGGGGACGCCAAGCCGAGACGCCTACCAGATCAGTCGCGAGATCGAGGGAATCGGGGCCAGTATCGATGCCTTTACGACCGAGGACCACACCTGTTACTACACCCGTGGTCCGGCAGAAACGCTGCCCAAAATGACGGAAGTCCTCATGGACATGATCTGTCATCCGAATTGTGATCCGGTCGAAATCGAGCGGGAACGGGAAGTGATCCTGGAAGAAATCAACATGTATCGGGATAACCCGTCCCAGCATGTGGAGGATCTGCTGGGGAACGCGGCCTGGCCGGATCATCCGCTCGGGCGGCCCATTACCGGCAGCACCGAATCCGTCGAAGAGATCAATCGAGGGGATTTGTTCCACTTTCATCAAACTCGTTACACCGGGGAAAATCTGATCATCAGCGCGGCGGGAAAATTGAGCCATAAAGCGTTCCTGGAACTGGTTGAGCCACTTATTTCGGAGCTGCCTCGGGGGGAAAAGCTGGTTTGTCAGAAAGTGCCCGCGTTGTTGCGCGGAAATGGCCCCCGACGCTGTGAAGAACTGCGCGATCACCTCGAACAAGCGCACATTTCGATCGGGTTCCACACCTGTGGTCGCGACGATCCCCAGCGTTACCCTTTGAAGGCGCTCAACGTGTTGCTCGGGGAAAACATGAGCAGCCGTTTGTTCCAGGTTTTGCGTGAAGAGCAAGGCCTCTGCTACAGCGTCTTCAGCGACATCATGAATCTGGAAGAAACGGGTGTGATTTCGATTTCGACGGGGCTGGACCTCGATAACGTCCCTAAAGCCCTGGAGCTCATCTCCCGGTGTCTCCGCGAATTCTGTGCCAAGCCGGTCTCGTCCGAGCGCCTGGAACAAGCCGTCAACTACACCGTCGGTCAAAGCCGGATGGCCCTGGAAACCACCGTCAGCCAGATGATGTGGTGCGGAGAAAGCGTCCTCGCCTATGGTCGAATTCTCGAACCCACGGAGAGCTTTCGCGAACTGCGGAAAGTGAGCGCCGAAGAAGTCTGCGATTTGGCCAAACAGACGTTCCGTTTGAGCGGAACCGCGATCGCCTACATCGGCTCAGATGTTCCCGACGTCGCCCTGAACAGCTTTCTGGACTAGTGGTCGATTCGCGAATTTTTCGATATTTGGGCGCTTGGGTTTTTTCGAATCCTGTCCTAGGGTCTCCACCCGGTCCGAAGAGGGGCGGCCCCTAAATCACTTTCAATAGACCAAAAACATGAACATTTACGTTGAACGACTGCCTGAATGCCGCGCTACGATGCGGGTCGAAATTCCGGCGGAAGTCGTGAAGAAGGAACGCCAGCAAGTGGTCGCATCGTTCGCCAAACACGCCAAACTTCCCGGCTTTCGGGAGGGAAAAGTGCCCCCGAATGTGATCGAGAAACGCTTCGCCAAGCAGATCAAGGAGCAAGTGCAGTCGAAACTGGTGGAAGAAGGGTTCCGTGAAGGGATCAAGAAGGAAGAATTGGACGTGCTCAGTGTCGATGTGGGGGAAGAAGAGTTTCACCTCGACGATACCTTTTCATTCGTCGCCCAGCTTCAAACCTCACCGGATTTCACCCTCCCGGAATACAAGGGAATCGAGGTCACGGTCCCCCGGGTCGAGGTAACGGATCACGATGTGGAGCATGAAATGGAGCACATGCGTTCCCGATTGGCCCGGTATGAAGACATCGAAGGTCAAGCCCTGGAAATGGGGAATTTCGTGGTGCTGGATTATGGCACTTCCTCCGAAGGAGTTCCTCTGGACCCCGAAAAAACCGGCCAATTGGCGAAAGGCGAAGATGCCTGGTTCAAAATGGCAACGGAGTCCTTTTTGCCTGGTTTTTGCGAGCAATTGCTCGGTCTCAACGTCGGTGACGAGAAGGATTTTGACCTCGATGTGAATGACGAGTTCCCGATCGAAGCGCTGAAAGGCAAAACGCTCAATTTCCACGTCGCGGTCAAGGCAATCAAACGCCAGGTCATCCCGGAATGGAGTGATGAGATCGCTGCCCAGGTCGAAGAAGGCCTGACCATGGAATCCCTCCGCGCTCGCACGAAGGAGCAGATGGAAGGCTACCAGGAGATGCAGCGAAATGAGGAAATGACCACGCAGATCCTGGAATTCCTCGACAAGAACCTGGATTTCGAACTTCCGAAGAACGTCGTGCTCGGAGAAACCCAGCGGCAAGTCAACGAAATCGCCCGCAACATCGCCAGCCGGGGAGCGACGGAAGACGATTTGCAGGAGAAAAAGGACGACATCATCAACTACGCCAGTCAACAGGCGGAGGCGAACGTCAAAACCAGCTTCATCCTCGAACAAATCGCCAAAAAAGAGAAGATCGAGGCCACCGAACAGGAAATGCTCTCGGTCTGTGCCCAGCAGGCCGCAGCCTACAAACTTTCCCTGGAAGCCTTCATCAAGCAGGTTCAGAAATCGAACGGCTTTGGCCAGATCACCAACCGGATCGTCACTAGCAAGACCCTTGAATTCCTGAGGGAAAACGCTAGTATCACCGAAACCGATCCACCGGAACATCAGTGCGATCTCGATCACGGCCATGATCACGGCAGCGACAGTGAAGAACCCCACGATCACGAAGAAGCCGCTACCGAAACGCCCGCGGCTGAGGAGAAACCGTAAGTCGTCCATCTAACTTTTCGACCAATCCGGACGCTCGGCTCAGGCCTAGATGTCCCAGTAACCCAGATTTTACCCACCTACCATTATGTTTGAGCCCATCACTTCATCGACGAAAAAGGACATTCTCGGAACTTCACCCCTGCTTCCCGACCACCTGCAGCAGCGCGTGGTCCAGGCTCCGCAGAACGTCAGTGTGATCGAGAAAGAAGGCGGAACCTTAATCCAGTTCGACCTGCTTTCCCGGCTCATGAAGGACCGGATTATCTTCATTGGCGAGCAAGTCAGCGATCCCCTGGCCAACTACCTCATTGCTCAGATGCTTTATCTCCAGATGCAGGACCCGAAGAAGGACATCAACATCTACATCAACAGCCCCGGTGGTTCCGTGACCGCTGGTCTCGCGATTTACGACACGATGCAATTCGTGACCTGCGATGTGAACACCTACTGCATGGGAATGGCCGCCAGTATGGGTGCGGTTCTGCTCTGCGCGGGAACGGCCGGGAAGCGCTTTGCCCTGCCCAACAGCCACATCATGATCCACCAGGTTTCTGGAGGAGCGCAAGGCACCGCCAGTGACGTGGAGCGGACCGTAGAGTTCATGTACAACCTGAAACGCCGCCTCAATAAAATCATCAGCCACCACACCGGGAAAACGGTCGAACAAGTGGAGCACGATGCCGACCGCGACTACTACATGAGCGCTCAGGAAGCCAAAGACTACGGCCTCGTTGACAAAGTCTTCGATACCGCCAAGCAAGAGGAAGAGAAAAAGTGAAGTTCACGGTGTAGGAACCGTCTTTCCTAAAGCCCGGGCCTCCCCGGAATGTGACAAAACGTTGGCAATTCAACCGAACGACGGTTACTCTGTGCCTCCATCTAACCATCCTTTCTTTCCTCCGAATTTATGGCTCGAGCTTCCAATCTGACGATGTGTTCTTTCTGCGGAAAGAGCCACGCCGAGGTCAAAAAACTGATTGCTGGTCCTGGTGTCTACATTTGCGACAGTTGTATCAATGTCTGCAAAGGCATTCTCGATAAAGAACTCGGCAACGAGACTCGCGAGCCCAGTTCTGAGTTTAGCGTTCCGAAGCCTCGCGACATCTTCGACAAGCTCAATCAGCACGTCATTGGTCAGGACATCGCCAAAAAAGTCCTTTCGGTCGCGGTTCACAACCACTACAAGCGGATCAGCCAAGACAATATCGCGGGACCCGATAACGACATCGAGATCGAAAAGAGCAATATTCTGCTGATCGGGCCGACCGGTTCCGGGAAAACGCTTTTGGCGAAGACGCTCGCCCGGATTCTCAACGTGCCCTTCTGCATCGCGGATGCGACCACGCTGACCGAAGCGGGTTACGTCGGTGAGGATGTCGAAAACATCATTCTACGCCTTCTCCAAACGGCCGATTACGATGTCAAAAAGGCGGAACTCGGGATCATTTACATCGATGAGATCGACAAAATCGGTCGGAAAACCGAAAACGTCAGCATCACCCGCGACGTTTCCGGTGAAGGCGTCCAGCAGGCGCTGCTCAAGATCCTCGAAGGCACGATTTGCAATGTTCCCCCGCAAGGTGGCCGCAAGCACCCGCAGCAGGAATACATCCAGGTCAATACCGAGCGCATCCTCTTCATTTGCGGAGGTGCCTTCGTCGGCATGGAAGAAATCATTGGCCGCCGCGTCGGGAAGAAAGTGCTAGGCTTCCATCAGGAAGGGGCGGAACACGTCGAAGAGAGCAAAATCCGCCTGACCCAAGCGACCCAGGAAGACCTCTTAGGCTTCGGCCTGATCCCGGAATTCATTGGGCGTCTGCCCATCATTTCCGCCCTGGAGAAACTCGATTGCGAGCAACTCGTCCAAATTTTGACCGAGCCCAAGAACGCGATGCTCAAGCAGTATCGCAAACTGCTCGGGATGGACGGGGTCGAACTCGACGTCACTGAAGACGGCCTCGAAGCCTTGGCCGAAGAAGCGATCAAGCGTGGCACCGGAGCCCGAGCCCTCCGCTCCATCTTCGAAAAATTGATGCTCGAAGTCATGTTCGAAGCCCCCAGCCGCGACGACCTCACCACCATCACGATCAATCGCGACGTGGTCGAAGGAAAGCGCGACCCGATTCTCGTCGAGCAGACGAAGAAGAAGGACGCGGCTTAAAAAATGCCGAACAACATTGCGACTTAAAGGTCCGTCGAATCGTGCCCATCAAACGGATAGGCAGGCGGATGCACTCTGTCCTTCACCAAGACCTTGCGCAGATTCACAAGTTCCTCCCGATTCAGTCGGACCCGATTTACGGTCGCCCGGCCCGTTGGGGTCAGCCCCACGATGAGAGTTTGATCGGGATTCCAGGCGAAATGCTCTGACCACCTGTCTTGGCGGGGATGATCGAGCAGCTGCTGCTTTTCCGTCATCAGATCCCATCCGGTTGTGGCGGTATGCTTGTGACCATTGCAACCTTAGCATTCCCGGCTATCGTCAATCCGCCCTTCGCCTCGGGAATAATGTGTTCTACCGCAAACGGACCAGCGGAAAAGGACCGCAACGCCAAGCAATACTCGCAGCAGCCGCAAGCGCGCTCAATCACCAGCCCCTTCATCTCGGAACTAGGTCGACTAGAGGACATCCGGCGGCTTAAGGCCAAGTTGCTCCATTACCTTCTCCAAATTCACCTCACGCAATTGCGCGGGCTTCGGCGCGCTTCACGTTCAATTCCTCCAATTCTCGGGTCGCCTCGTTCAACTCTTCCAGCTCTACCTTGCTAATCGTTTCATCGCGACGTTTCTCAGAGGCAACCAAAGGTTACGCCCATCGGGCCAGGAACCATCCTGGGGGAGCGAAGCAATGATCGGTCACGTTTCTATCTCGCCCCTAACTCCGGCCCTCGATCTGCAGGCATCGCTTGATGCCATTCCAAGACTGCGTTGGTGAGCTGGTGAACGACTTCCGGGTTGGCCGTCGCCACATCGGTTGTTTCACCCGGATCGATGGCTAGGCCATGCAAAGCGGGGTTGCCGCCGTCGTAGTCACAGAGCAGCTTCCAATTTCCGCTCCGAACGGCCAGATCCGGGAGCCCTTTGAAGTGGCGGAAGTTCTCGCGGTCCGGCGGTCGACGGAAGAAAAGCGGAGCCTTGCGGGAAACCGAGGAATTGCCGAGGAGAGCATCGGCGACGTTTTCTCCGTCGAATTCGGTGCTTTCCGGTCCAGGCACATCCGCGATGGCGAGGAGAGACGGGACCAAGTCAATCGCGGAGAAGACGGATTCGTGGTTGCGAGTTCCCTTGGCCGCTTCCTTCATCAAGCCCGGAGCCCAAACTACAAGCGATGAACGAATTCCCCCCTCGAACAAGGTCGCTTTGCTCCCCCGAAACGGGCCCGCCGAACCAAAGCCGACTTCGGGGCCGTTGTCGGAGCAAACCAGAATCATCGTGTTCTCCCGCAACTTCTCGCTGTTGCGAACCAGGTCGAAGAGAGCACCCAATTGCTGATCCATCGTCTCCAAAACCTGGAGATAGAGATGGCGATCGCTTCCATCGCCCCATTTCTCGAGCGGCGGATGCATGGGCGTGTGGACGTCGTCCGGCCAGAGATTGAGGTAGAAGGGCTGATTTTGGCTTTCCGCGAACTTCGCAAATACTACCGCAGCTTCGACGAATATA
>CAYGQD010000023.1:0-23573 GCA_964351855.1 uncultured Verrucomicrobiales bacterium | reverse complement strand
CAAATCACCGGTCCATGACCCAAGGTCTGCGATCCCAGATTGTGCTGCACCGGTTGCTTCCCCGGAGCGAATTTGAGCGGAAGCACTCGCGCTCCCAAGCCTTCGAAATTCGTAATCGACTCGTCGAAGCCATATTCCGTAATCAGAGGAGCCTCGTGAATGTCGCGTTGACCGCCCATGTGCCATTTGCCGAAGTGACCCGTCGCGTAGCCAGCCTCTTGGAGAATGCGTGCCAGCATCGGCGCTTCGGGGTCGAGCCAATCCGCGACTCCTCGCTTCGCATTGTCTTTCCGATTGTTCAGGTAGGAGGTGATCCGCCAACGCTGGGGGTATTGCCCTGTCGAAATCGCGACTCGTGAGGGCGAGCAAATCGGTGAGTTGACATAAAACTGCTCAAACGCGATTCCCTCCGCCGCGAGCCGATCGATGTTCGGCGTCTCCGCTTCGGTGTTCCCAAAGCAGGAGAAGTCTCCCCAGCCCATGTCGTCGATGAAGACGAGGATGATGTTCGGTCGGTCAGCCGCGGCCGCGGGCAGCGCGAGAAACGCAGCTATGAAGAGGATCAGAACGCGCACGGTGACCTAGCGGCTCCTTCCCGCTTCAATGAGGTCGGCCAGTTTCGCGGTCAGTTCCTTGGCCATATCGGGATGCTCATCCATCACGTCGTTCTTCTCCGCCGGATCCGTCTTCAGATTGAAGAGCTGGTATTGCGGCACCTTGGTGTTCTCCAGCTTCTTCTCGACCACCAAATTGCGCGCCGACTTCGAATCGTGGCGATGCAGTTTCCAGTCACCAACCCGGAACCCGTAGTTGCCGCGGCTACCATTGTCTTGCTGAATCAGATGATCTCGCCCTTTCGCGCCTGACTCGCCGAGCAGCGCTCCCATGACTTCGAAGCTGTCGGTGCAGGCTTCCTCCGGCAAGGTCACGCCGGTCAGATGGGCCAAACTCGCGGCCAGATCAATCGTGCAAACGATTTCCTCACTGATGCCCGGCTTCACCCGGCCACTCCATCGCGTGATGAACGGCGTCCGGGTTCCTCCTTCATAAACGCTGTATTTTCCGCCAGAAAAAGGTCCCGCAGAACGATGATCGCCGATCATCTCCACCGCTCCATCCTTGTAGCCGTCATCCAGGACCGGCCCGTTGTCCGAACAAAACACCACCAAGGTATTTTCCGCCAAGTCCAAGCGATCCAGCGCCGCCATCAGCTCGCCAACACACCAATCGAGCGAGAGGATCGAATCTCCCCGAAAGCCTTGCGTCGTTTTCCCCTGGAACCGCTCGTGCGGGATCCGCGGGACGTGAATCTCGTGCGAGGCGAAAAAGAGGAAGAACGGAGCGTCTTTGTTCGCTTCGATCCATTCGACCGACTTCTCGACCCATTTATCAGCTAGGTCTTCATCACGGAAACGCGCCGCATGGCCGCCAGTGTAAAAGCCGATTCGGCTAATGCCATTGTGGATCGTCGAATTGTGGCCGTGGCTCCAATCCATCTTCAACGAGTCGCGATGCGTGATCCCCGTGGGATGCTCCGGGCTCGGCTTCTTGCTCCCAACCCAGAGGGGATCAGCCGGATCCAGATTGAGAACCCGGTGATTCTCGACATAAACCTGCGGCACCCGATCATTCGTCGTCGGCAGCAAAAAGTTGTAATCGAACCCGATCTCCAGCGGTCCCGGCTTCAAATCCCCGTTCCAGTCCGGTCCACCTTCGCCACCTAAACCAAGATGCCATTTCCCGATCACCGCCGTCTGGTAGCCCGCCTTTTTCAGGAGCGATGGCAACGTTTCGATCCCCGGCTGGATCACCGCCGGTCCATTGGGCGGGGCGATTCCAGTGCCCTTATGGCGAAACGCGTAGTTCCCGGTCAGCAGTGAATACCGCGTTGGCGTACAGGTCGAGGCTGAGCAATAGCCGCTCGTAAAACGCACCCCTTCCGCCGCTAACTTGTCGATGTGCGGCGTTTCAAAAGCGGTCGCGCCATAACAGGACAGATCTCCGTATCCCAGGTCATCGGCCATGATGACGATGACGTTCGGGGTTTCTGCCGCTTGGCTCAGCGAAAAGAGTCCACCAGCCCAGAGCGCAAGGGCACCGGTTAGAACGAGAGGGGTTTTGAACATGGATTGGGACCAAAGGGCAGGGAGCGAGAAATTCAAGCGATCGGTTCGCCCTCCCTTAAATCGCGGTGATCTTGCCCCAAAATGGCTGGCAAAAATCGCCGCAGAAAATGAGTTGGCGAATTCGGATTCCGCCTAACAGTAGCCCTCATGGATCTGCCACCTTACGTGCCAGCTATCCTCGCTTCGGCGAAGAGCAATTTAGAAACCCTCCCGAAACTCCGTGACGTCGTTTTGGCGAACGCGGTTTTCTGCGGAGAAATTCCGTCGCCCACCTTCGGGGAGGAACAACGCATCCAATTCCTGAGTGATCGCTTCACGGAGAGTGGACTGGAAAGTTCCGTCGATGAAGTGGGGAATGTGTCAGCCATCCTTCCAGGGCAGGTGGGAAAAAACAACATCCTGCTCATCGCCCACGTCGATACCCTCTGGGAAAAGAGCGAGGATCACACGGTGACCGCATTGGTCGAAACTCTCCAAGGAATTGGCTTGGCTGACAATGGCTTGGGCGTCGCCGCGATGGTTTCTCTCCCGCTGATTTTGGAGCAGCTCAACATCAAGCTAGACTCGAACCTCATTCTGCTGGGCGCGGTCCGCAGTCTGGGAAGCGGCGATCTGGAGGGGTTGCGCTTTTTTCTCGATCACACCCAGAAACCCGTTCGAAGCGCGGTCAGCGTAGAGGGCGTTCAACTGGGAAGACTAAGCCACGCCTGCCTGGGAATGATGCGGGGAAGAATCACGGTCCGGGTGCCGGAAGATCAGGACTGGAGAAACTGGGGAACTTCCAGCGCGATCGTGCGACTCCATCAAATCATCGATCGCATCCTCGCGATCGGACGACCGGAAAAACCACGGACGCAGATCATCCTGGGCTCAGTCCGAGCCGGAAGCGGCTACAATTCCCCACCGGAAAAAGCGACCCTGCGGTTTGAAGTGCGCAGCGAGAACGCGGAAGTCGTGGCCCGGATTCATCAAGAGATTGAGGAAATCATCGATGAAACCAACGGCCATCGCCAGGTCCAGGCAGATCTCGAAATCATCGCCCGCCGAGATCCCGGCGATCTCGGATTCAATCATCCCTTGGTCGCTTCGGTCCGCGCGATCATGAAGGAGCTGGATATCCCGGTGAAGATTCAGCCGAGCATGAGCGAACTATCCGCCTTACTCAGCCGCAATATCCCCAGCATCACCCTGGGTCTGACCAACGCCGTTCATAGTAACACGCTGGACGAAGCGCTCCAGATCGAGCCGATCTTTCGCGGCCTCTCCCAAGTCATCGCCACCTTGCAAGTTATCGACCAATCCTTGGCCCATGAGTGAGACCGATACCATCAATACCTGGCTGGAGAAGAACACGTTCCACCACAGCCAATTCTGGGATCTCTTGCCGCTTCTGGAAGCGAAAGAGAAAAAGGGGCTGACCATCAGCCTCTGTATCCCGACCCTGAATGAAGAAGCCACGATCGGTAAAGAGATCATCATTTTCAAAAGCGAGTTGATGGATCGCTATCCGCTGATCGATGAGATCGCGGTGATTGATTCGGGCTCAAACGATCAAACTCGCGAAGTCGCTGCGCGGTTCGGTGCGGACGTTTATCTTTCCGGAGATATCTTGCCGAGTGAGGGGTTTAAACGGGGCAAGGGCGAAAACCTCTGGAAGGCGATCTACCAGCTGAAAGGCGACATCATCTGCTATGTCGATGCCGACATCAAAAATATCCATCCCCGTTTCGTCACCGGATTGGTCGCTCCGCTGATCCACAACGACACGATGCATTATGTGAAAGCGTTCTATGATCGACCACTGGCGTTTAGTGAGGGCATCCGTCCTTCCGGTGGAGGACGTGTGACCGAGATTCTCGTTCGTCCCCTGTTCTCGCTTTTCTTCCCGGAACTCACCGCCCTGGTTCAGCCGCTCTCTGGCGAATACGCGGTGCGACGCAACGTCCTGGAATCGATCCCCTTCCCCATTGGCTACGGCGTCGAGACCTCTCACATCATTGATGTCTACAAACGCTGGGGGCTGGATGCCTTTGCCCAGACCGATCTGGATCAACGCGTTCACCGGAATCAATCCACTCGTGCCCTTGGGAAAATGGCCTTCGGCATCTGTCAGAGCTTCCTCAACCGGATGGTGAGCTATGATATGGTCGATAACTTGCCGAAGATGGAGAACGTCTTTCGCCAGTTTCAGGCCGAAGGAAACCGCTACGAACAAGTCCTGCACGAGATCATCGAAGAAGAGCGTCCGCCGATGATCGAAATCCCTGAATACCAAAAGAAGTTCGGACGCAAATAGCCGGATCGGATTGTGAAAGTCGCCATTGTCCACTATCACTTGCGCCGCGGCGGCGTGACCAGCGTGATCGAAAACGCGGTCGCCAGCCTCAAGGGGCGGGGAGTCGAAACCGTGGTAATGACCGGAGAGAGCTATACCGGGAATCAACTTCCCAACATCCGAGTCGTTGAAGGTCTGGGCTACCAAAACACCGCAACGGAGGCCGACGCCCAGACGCTGGCCGAAGATCTGCGGAGGACCGCGAAAGAGGCACTCGGTGGAACGCCTGACATCTGGCACATCCACAATCACAGCCTGGCAAAAAACGTCGCGTTCCCGGAAGCCGTTTACCAACTCCTGCTCGATGGCGCGCGACTGCTTCTCCAGATCCACGACTTTGCCGAAGACGGTCGCCCGTCCAACTATCTTCGCCAAACGATCTACTATGCAGGAAGAGAAGACCAGCGCAACGAACAACTCTATCCCCGCGGAACCCAGGTTCATTATGCCGCCCTGAACCAGCGCGATTCTCTTCATCTGCGCGACGCCGGAATTGATGGCGGGCATCTCCACTGGCTGCCGAATTCCGTCAACACGCCCCCCTGTGAAACGCCCTCGGTCGATCCCTTTCCGGGAAAGCAGTTCATTCTCTACCCTGTTCGCGGAATCCGCCGCAAAAATCTTGGCGAGCTCATACTGCTGAGCATTCTCGCCGGTCCGAGTGCGGTTTTTGCGGTCACGCTAGAGCCGGAAAATCCGGAGTGGCGGGAAATTCACGACAACTGGGCAGCGTTCTCTCGAACCCACGAGCTTCCCGTTCATCTGGCTTATGGTCGCAACGGCCCGCTCTCTTATCCGGAACTGATCGGCCGCGCGGACACCATGATTTCGACGAGCGTCGCGGAAGGATTTGGCCTGGCATTTCTGGAACCTTGGTTGACGGGGAAAACCGTGGTCGGTCGAAATTTACCCGACATCACCCGCGATTTCGTCCGCGAAGGCGTCAACCTGGATCACCTGTATCGGCGGTTGGAAATCCCGCTGAAATGGATCCATGAAGGCGACTTGCATGCCGCAATCGCAGACGGCTTGTTCGAGTCCTACCAAAGCTACGATCGCGAACCGAGCGGGAATGCGGTCGACCGCGCCTGGGGCGCTGCTGTCCGTGGTCATCGAGTTGACTTTGGCCACTTGAACGAGCGCTTTCAGGTCCAGGCGCTGGAGCGTTGCCTGGCCGAGCCAAGCCTCCGCCATTCCGTCGTCGCTCCGTCACTCGAGAACGTTTCTGACGAGCAACGGCTCGCTAACCAAGACCTCGTTCGTCAATTCTACAGCCGGGACCAATACGGAAATCGGCTGCTCGAAATCTATCGTGAAATCGCCGCCAGTCCCCTGGGAGAGCTCTCCTCTTACAACGCCGATGCGGTGTTGGACGCTTTTCTCGCACCGGAAAACTTCAATCTCCTGCGTTCATGACCCCTGCCGATCGGATTCGCCAGTTATCCCGGCCCCTTGAGCCGCTTCCCACCGGCGAAGCGCCACGCCTGGAACCACTAGTGGGAATCGATACCGTGGTCTTCGATATCTACGGCACCCTCATCATTTCCGGCTCTGGTGATATCAGCTTGATTGACGACACCAACCAGGAAACAGCAATGCGGGATTCCTTTGCAGCTGTGGAGGCTGAAATGCCTCCGAATTCCAGCACGCGCTTCCACGAATTGATCCGCGAAGATCAGAAGCGTCGTCAAGAGCACGGGCTCGATCATCCGGAAGTTGAAATCCGTGAAATTTGGGGAGAGTTGGCCAGCTTCGGGGCCGATCTCGAAGCGCTTGCGATCGAGTACGAATGCCGGGTCAATCCCGTCTGGCCCATGCCAAATCTGGCAAGCACAATTGCCCTCCTTCGAGAGCGTGGCCTCCGTCTCGGCATTATTTCCAACGCTCAATTCTATACACCGCACCTCTTCGAAGCCTTTTGTGACGCGAGCCTGAACGACCTCGGCTTTGATCCCAAAATCCAGGTCTTTTCCTACAAACTCCGCGAGGGAAAACCCTCCACCCGTCTTTACGAACTCGTGGCGGAAGAAGTGGATCCTGCCGCGACTCTCTACGTTGGCAACGACATGCTCAAAGACGTATGGCCCGCCCAACAGGTGGGTTTCAAAACCGCTCTCTTTGCCGGCGACCAACGCTCCCTCCGCAAACGTGAGGACGATCCGAGAGTCACGGAAATCCGGCCTGATGTGGTGATTACCGATTTGAATCAGCTGCCCGGAATCCTGGGAATCTAACGGATAATGAGATCATCCAGATAAAAGGTGATGGGCTGTTTGTCTGCAGCGAGCCCCCAAGCAAACGGCGTTTTGATTCTGGATAGATCCTGACCTTCGAGATTGAAACCATATTTCTTCCACTCCGGAGTGAGTCTGACTTCGAATTCGATCTTCGTGGTATCATAGAACGGTTTGTCTTCTCCAATCAGGCCGAAGTTGAATTTCACCTTCTCGCCTCCTTGCTTCCCCCGTGCCCAAAAAGTGAACTGGGTGGCCCCGGTCAGATTGAAACCACCGGGAGCATCGCCCCAGTCGTTGGCGGGATTTTGCCAAGCGACTCCGCCCCATCCTTCGCTTTTGGTGAACTCTACCTTGAGGCAATGTTCGCCGTTCTGCGGGGATTCGACACAGTCTTCCGTTATCCGAATGGCTGAACCATCGCCCATGTATCCCGAGGGGATGTAGGCTTTTGAGGTTCCCGCTTCGGTGTAAACGGTGAAGGGTAATTCTGCCTTGGCGGCAACGGGAGGCTTTTGAGGGGCATCGACTTTGAGAGACAAATTCGCCACCGCCGCGCCGCCCGCATCGTCATAAACATAGGCATAAAGACGAAAAAAACCGCCATTCTCCGGCATCCTGACCTGAGCACTTTCCAGCCCACCTTGAACAATGGAATCCGGATACGCGGTGGGAGCAGCTTGAGCGTAACCTCCAAAACCGTAATCCAGTGTGTCATTGGTCAGAACCCATTCCACGCGGAGCTCGTCATTTTCAGGATCGCTCACGCGCAGGCTGGGAGCCAGAATCGCTCCCGGTTTCACCAATCGATCCCCCGACAACTCCAGAGAATCGATCACCGGCACCCGATTCTTAACCTTCCCGCCCCACAGTTCTGTCATCGTGTCCACCGCCGCGAGACGCTCTCCCGTGGGCAACAACATCCCAAACCAAGTCGCGGTCGCTTCCTGTTTGTGACCCCACAAAAACGCGTAGGAGCCGAGACCACGCCGGGTTCCGTGAACGCCTCGATACGCCTTGGCATAAAATTCCGCTTTTTTCCCACTGAACATTTCATCCGCAGCTCCAATCGCATTGCGCCCCACTTCCCAAAAACCCAGCGGCCCGAACTCCGTCAAGACCAGTGGTTTGGTGCCGCCGAGTTTCTCATAGCGCTCGACCAGACTGGGAGCCCCGCCGTAAGCATTCACGCCCAGGATATCCAGGTCCGGACAATAGCGTTCGATCGAAGGCACTTTCTCACCTCCCAATTCCGCAATGACGGTCATGGTCGGGTGATGAGGATCGAGCTGATTCACCATCTTCGCCAACTCATTGATGTGCGTCCAGAGCGCGGCATTGGTATCGCCCCCCTCCCCCACTTCCATCTCGTTGCCCAATCCCCAAGCCAGCAAGGCCGGATGATCCTTATACTTCAGGACCGCCGTCCGCACTTCTTCCATCTGCCGAGCAATCAGCGTAGGATCACGATAATTGGCGCCGTGGTTCAAATGGGCCAACCAGATTCCCACGGTCACCGTCAAACCTTGTTCGTGAGCGGCATCCAACAAGGCGGCGGTGTTTCCATCCACGCCCCACGTGCGGATGGAATTGCCGCCACACTGTTTCAGCAGCTCCAACGCGGTGTTCCCGCCCGCACCACGAATCTCGTAGGGTCGGCCATCCCGAATCAATTGCCATTGTTCTCCAGAGTGGTTCACGGAAACAGGGATCGGCTCCGCTATGGCGGAGGAACTCATCAAGAGGAGAAAGAACGCGGCGGAAACTCGGAGCATACGGCATCCTCTCATGTCAGAGGGTTGCTGCAAGGCACAAAAAAAGCCGCTTGAGAGCGGCTGAACGATTTCGGAGATGGACGGGGAAAAGGGGCCTGTTTCAAAGCTGCCAATGAGAAATCCCTTTCGCCTCGGTTTCTTTGCGATCGAAGAGCCATTTGATGTCGATCAGGATCGGTTGGCCTTGAGAGAGGTTGACGATGCCGTCCAAGCCAAATTTCTCCCGGAAATCCTCGTGCTTCACGGCTAAGATAACGGCGTCGTAGGGAGCCTCTGCTTCCACGTCTTGGGCTAACTCGACACCGTATTCTTCGCGAGCTTCTGCCGGTGATGCATGGGGATCGTAAATCGTGACCGCAACTTCGTAGTCCCACAGCTCCCGCACGATATCGATGACGCGAGTGTTACGAAGGTCTGGGACGTTTTCTTTAAAGGTGAATCCGAGAATGAGGACTTTGCCGCCTCGGATCGATTTCCCACCTTTGATCATCTGCTTCACGGTCTGCTCCGCGACGAATTTGCCCATCCCGTCATTAATCCGGCGGCCCGCCAGGATGACCTCAGGATGGTAACCAACGCTTTCCGCTTTGTGGGTGAGGTAGAACGGGTCAACGCCAATGCAATGCCCGCCGACCAAACCCGGCGTAAACGGCAGGAAATTCCATTTGGTCCCGGCGGCGCGTAACACGGCGTCGGTGCTGATATTCAGCTTGTTGAAGATAAGGGCCAACTCATTCATGAGGGCAATGTTCAGATCGCGCTGAGTGTTTTCGATGACCTTGGCAGCTTCCGCGACTTGAATCGACTCCGCCACGTAGATGCCCGCAGGGATCACGGAACCGTAAATTTGCTCGAGAAGCGCCGCGCATTCGGGAGAATCCCCGGCCACGACTTTGGTGATGTTTTCGACGGTGTGAACCTTATCGCCTGGATTGATCCGCTCCGGCGAGTAGCCCACGGCAAAGTCTTCTTTCCACGTCAATCCGCTTTCCGCTTCCAAAACCGGCACACACTCATCCTCGGTCACCCCCGGATAAACGGTCGATTCATAAACGACGATCGCGCCTTTCGCGAGATGCTGGCCAACGGTTCGCGATGCGGCCAAGATGGGACGAAGATCAGGCCGGTTGTTCCCGTCGATCGGCGTCGGGACGGTGACAATAACGATGTGAGCTTGGGAAATGGCGGTCGGGTCTGAGGTGAACTCGACTTCGGTCGCCTGGAGCCGCTCGGTTTCGATTTCACCCGTGTGATCATAGCCCGACTTCAGCTCGGAAACGCGACTTTCATGAATATCAAAACCGATCACACTGAACTGGGTAGCCAAGCGCACCGCCAACGGCAGACCAACGTAGCCAAGGCCGATGAGACAGATCTTGCGCTCACCGGATTCGAATTGGCTGAAGTTAGGAAGGTTCACACGAGGAAGCATTGGGATATTTCAGTCACCGGAGGGGGAATGCGAAAGGTAGAGCCGTTCGTATTCTGCGATGACCTTTGCAAGCGAGAATTCGGATTCGATCCGTGCCCGACAGGCTTCTCGGAGCTCCGAGCCTTCGCTCCCGAGCTTGATGATCATCTCTCGCAGCGCCGCCGCCAGAGCATCGGTGTCGCGTGGCGGAACCACGATTCCGGTTTCTCCAATCACGAGCGCCGCATCCCCCACATCCGTGACGACACAAGGGACGCCACAGCTCATCGCCTCACCCACAACATTGGGAAATCCTTCGACGGCGCGGGAGCAAAGGCAAAAGAGATCGAGCGCGGGATAGACTTTTGAGGCGTCCGACTGTTGGCCGACCAGCCGAACTCGATCGCGAATCCCTTCTCGAGCCGCCAATTCTAGGAGTTCTTCGGATTCGTCCACCCCACGTCCGACGATGACGGCCCAACAGTTCGGAGGTAATCCTGGCAAAGCGCGGAGAAGTTGGCCCTGGTCTTTCATTGCGTGAAACCGAGCGACATTCCCGATCAGAATCGCATCATCCGGAACGCCGAGTTTTTCGCGAAACGCTCGCCGTGCTTGCTCGTTGGGCTGGAACGTCTCGGTTTGAAAGCCATTGGGAATCACTCTCCGTTTTTCGCGGGGATAGCCAATAGCTTCGTGATCTTCAGCACCCGCAACCGAGTTGTGGACGATGACATCCGCCCCGTTCGAAAGCCTGGCCGAAAGTCGAATCAGCCCGCGGGTCCGGGCTTTCTCCATTGAAAGATCATCCAGGGTGTGTCGGCAATTCCAAGCGACCTTGGCGTTGGCCACGAACGCTTTCGAAAAGAGACTCGCGAGGTTGGCATGGACCATCCAGCCCTGAATCCAATCCGGCTGAAACCGTCGAGGAACGTGGACCAGACTCCCGAAGCCATGATGAACGGGAATTCCCGCCGCCGCCAAAGGTTTCCCCAATGGCCCATCCCCTTTCAAACTGATGATCTGGTTTTCGAAACGGTCGCGATCCATCCCACAGACCAGCTTCACCAGCATCGACTCCGCTCCGCCGACCCCAAGGCTGCTGATCATGTGGAGGATGCGAGTCACGACTCCCTGAAACTCTCCATCCATTGCTGAAACATCAGCACGGACCACAGCTCATAGTGCAAACGAGCTCTTCCCGCTTGGTGATCCGCCCAAACTTGACGAACCGTTTTGGCGTCAAAGTAACCTTCGTGCTCCAGGCGCGTTTCCGAAAGCAAGTTGTCAGCCCACTCTTGAAGCGGACCTCGCAGCCATTGAAACAAGGGTGTCTCAAAGCCGTTTTTCGGACGATCCACCATCGATTGAGGAACGTGGCGCTGGAGGATCTGGCGAGCGATCCATTTCTTGGTGCCGTCTCGAATTTTGAACTTTTGGGGAAGGCGCCAAGCGAGTTCGATCAGGTCATGATCCAAATACGGAGCACGGCTTTCCAGACTCACCGACATGCTGGAGCGGTCTACCTTCGTTAAAATATCCCCGGGCAAATATCCCAGCATGTCCCAATACATCATCTGGCCCGCCGGATCTGTGAGCCCTTGAGGGACGGGCTCAAGAGTCTGCCCCCATGGCGTGGGCAGCCCTAAAACCGCTCGATCCGGATCCCAATGGGCTCGGGTTAGGTCATCGTAGACTTGGTCGATCCCGGTGACCTGACACATGGAACCGATTTTGCGCATTTTTTCGACGGGAGACCGAAGGTGGAATCGCGAAGGAGTAACGGCTCGCATCGCGGCAAATCCAGCCGCATAAACGGGCTCCGGCACCGCATTGATCGCCTGGCCTAAACCGCGCCTCGCCGCGCCCGGCATCAGGCTCAATCCTTTGCCGATACGATTCGCCCAGACATAACGCATGTATCCCCCAAAAACCTCATCACCTCCATCCCCACTGATACTCACCGTGACATGTTCACGAGCCAACTTCGATACGAGATGAGTCGGGATTTGAGAAGCATCCGCAAAGGGTTCGTCGAAATATTGGGGTAGATTAGGAACCACGTCCAGGCTTTGCTCGCCGGTAACGTGCAGCGTGGTATGATCCGTCTTGAGATGCTTGGCGATTTCGGCGGCGCCTTCGCTCTCGTCGTTCTGAGCCCGGTCGAACCCAATCGTAAACGTTCGAACCGGCTTGGCACTCACCTTTTGCATCAAGGCAACCAGAAGGCCGGAATCGACCCCGCCAGACAGAAACGCCCCCAACGGAACGTCAGACTCCATGCGTGACTCAACGGTCTTGAGCAACTGCGCTTCAACCAAGTCGATCGCCTCTTCATCACCGCCCGAAAATGGATCCGCGAGGCCGGATTCGACCACACTTTTCAGATCCCAATAACACTGAGGCTCACCGAGCTTCCCTTCCCGAATCTGAATCCAATATCCGGGGCGAAGCTTCTTCACCGCCCCAAAAATGCTCCACGGAGCCGGAATATATTGGTACTGAAGCAGTAAGCCCAGCGCCTCCCGATCCACTTCCAAATCCACGTTCAACCGCTTGGCAAAGTCGCGAATCGGACGCAATTCACTTGCAAAGGCAAATCCGGAGCCGATCCGCCCATAATAGAGCGGTTTCTCTCCCAGTCGGTCACGCGCGAGCGTCAATGAGCGATCTTTGCGATCCCAAACACCGAAAGCAAACATCCCATTGCTACGTCGCAAGGCCTCTTCCACACCCCATTCGGCGATGGCCTCGACCAACACCTCCGTGTCCGAAGTCCCCCGCCAATCGATTTTCCTAGCCTTCTCTAACTCCCCTCGAATCGCCCGAAAATTATAGAGTTCACCGTTGAAGGTCATCGCATAGCGACCGCCATGAGAAACCATCGGCTGATGGCCGCTCGGCGAAAGATCGATGATCGAAAGGCGCCGTTGCCCTAACGCAATCCCCGCTTCCGCATCCGCCCATTCCCCCTGATCATCCGGCCCACGTCTCCACATCCGCTCTGTCATCGTATGAATGACAGCCGTCATTTCGTCGACTGATCCGACGTCTTTAGAAAGAAATCCAGCGATCCCACACATGATTACTTGCTGGCGAGTCGGTGTTAGCGCACGGGTTGAAAATCGAGACACATGGAAGTACCCCTCTTAGACCTCACACAACAAAATTCTGCGCTGGAAGGTGAATTGCAAACCGCTTGCGCCGAAGTGTTGCGTTCCGGCTACTACATTTCCGGGCCAAGAATTGCCCGATTCGAGGAAGCTTTGGCCACTTATACGGAGACGGATCATGCGATCGCGGTGAGCTCGGGGACGGATGCGCTGCTGGTGGCCTTGATGGCGCTTGAAATTGGACCGGGAGATGAGGTCATTTGCCCGTCGTTCACGTTTTTCTGCACCGCGGGATGCGTCGCCCGCCTTGGAGCAACTCCGATTTTTGTCGATTGCTGCCCGCAGACCTTCAACCTTCGGCGCGAAGACGTAGAATCTGCCATTACCGAGAAAACTCGCGCCATCATTCCGGTTCACCTTTTCGGCCAGGCGGCGGCGATGGACGGCATCATGGAACTGGCTCGAGAGCGCGGATTGAACGTGATTGAGGATTCGGCCCAGGCGCTTGGCGCGAAAGCCGGAGGCCGTCCCGTTGGTTCGATCGGCGACTTCGGGACTTACAGCTTTTTCCCGTCGAAAAATCTGAGCGGGTTTGGTGAAGGCGGAGCGATCGTGACGAACGACGCGGATCTGGCGCATCGCTGTCGGCTGCTGCGGAATCACGGGATGGAACCGCGGTACTATCATACCATCCTGGGCGGGAATTTCCGGCTCGACGAACTTCAAGGAGCCCTCCTGGAAATCAAACTGCACCACTTGGACGATTATGCAGCAGCCCGGCAGAAGAACGCCGCGTTCTATCTGGAGGCGCTGGCGTCCTTGGAAGAAGCTGGCAACCTGTTGCTTCCTCACGTTGGGCTAGGGAACCATCATGTTTGGAATCAATTCACGCTTCGAGTCCTCAACGGACAGCGGGACGCCCTGCGCGAACATCTCGGCAAGAACGGCGTCGCTTCCGAAATCTACTACCCTGTTCCAATCCATCGCCAAGAGTGTTTTGGCACATTAGCTGATTCGTCCCGTGAACTTCCGACCACCGATCGATTGGCAGGTGAAGTCTTGAGCATCCCGATCTTCCCAGAGTTAAAGGAGGATCAGCTGCGCTACACCGCCGAAAAAATCGCCGCGTTCTTTCGTTAAAAAGCCAGCTGCTCCAGAATTCTCCGCGCTCGAATGTCCCAAGTGTAATTCGCTTCGAAATCGGCCAACGCACGGCTCGCCAGTCGATCCGCCAGTTCCCGGTCGTCACGCAAATTCTCGATGGCAGAAACCCAGGCATCACGATCGTCGGGAGGGCACAAGACGGCATTTTCCGAATTGAGGACTTCCCTCAAAACCGGCAGGTCCGAACAAATCATCGGTCGACCGGATGCCATGTACTCAAAAATTTTCAGCGGAGACATGAAGGCGCTGGTATCGCCCGTTCCGCCCCAGACCGCGACCTTGCGTTGATAGGGCGCAAGCAAGACGTCAAAGCTTGAGCGCAACTCAGGCACTTTCTCCGGCGCTTGATAGCCATGGCAAACCACATTTGCAGACAGCGCCTTTCCCTGGAGTTTCTCAAGATCTTCAGTCGTGCCACCCACGAAATGAAACTCCACGTCGGGAAGCCGTTCTGCGCCTTCCAAGACCATTTCAATACCTCGACCGGGATAGATCCCTCCAATGTAGCCAACGCGGAATGCCCCCGAGTCAGCAAAACTACGGGGTGCCGGAGCAGGATCTGCCGCATCATGAGCCACCGCGATTCGATCCGCCTCGATCATGCCCTCTTCGACATACATCGCTTTGAGTGCGTCCGAGATCACGATCAACTTTCGAAATCCCTTCGTATTGAACAGACGTTTGGCCAAATTACGGCTAATAGTCCCGCGGTCCCAGACCCGTTCGTGGGATTCCCAGGCGACCTGCTGTCCGGACAACCCCAGAAACGCCATCGCGGGAAAGTATCGCCCGTATGCCAAGTCCGGTTCCCAATTCATCGCTTCCCGCCAGGCACTCATCGCATACACCAACTGGCGCCCGGGAAGACGGGGAAACGGCTTGGCAACCACCTCAAAGCACGCATCGACTCCATAGTGCTGAAAGACATTTTCAATTCCCTCTTCCGTCTGTTCCGGTCTCCGCAACACCAGCAACCGCACCTCGTTCCCCTGATTCACCATCGCCTGACACATCTTCATGACATGAACGCTGTTCGCGGCTCGTGACGGGACGGTGGATGACGAAACATAGAGGATTTTCATTCCGAATCACGATGAAACCGAACTGGCGCATATTCGATGACCCGATTCCATTGCCCAACGGTCTCGCCGAGTTCAAACTCATAGGCTGGTTCCCGAAAAGGGCCTACCGAACCAGAAAAAATAAGATATTTTCGTCTACCCGTCTCTGCTTCCAGAATGAGGGCTAACGTAAATGGCGGCTCCAGGTTTTTAACGGGATCAACCATTTCGACCTTGGATGCATCCACGATATGTCGATAGTCCTCAATATCCCAAACCGAAACTCGATCCACAAAGCTTTGAGCAATGCTGGGTCGATCTTCAGAAGCTGAATCGATTACCACGGCTGTGATCTCATTTCGCAAGGCCACTACCCTACCGGCGGGCGACTCTAAGTTCGGAAGAGCTGGATGAATTGCCAAGGCAACCGGTGCCAGAAGAACCGGAGCTAACAGAACCAGTGACGATAGTCCGCTGACGACCCAATAGTCACGGTAGGGCTTTTCTCGGATATGGAGTTGTTTCCCTGCCAAAACGGCAGCCCCAAAAACGAGAAACAAAGGATAGGTTCCCGCCAACACTCGAAAACTCCCGTCCCGAATAATGATCGGAAACGCAGCGACCATGAACAGGACAACCACTACCCAAAACAGACCATAGGGAAGATCCTTCCTTCTGATTCGCTGAACGACCTCCCAAATTACTGGAATAAAAAGCAAGATACAGAGCAATCCGGCAAGAACCAAAACAGGAATTCCAGATCCGGATTTTCGAACCATTAGTGAGAACAGTGAGTTGCCAATTTCCAAGGGTACCCGAACCAAGGAGTAAGCCATGTTGTAGGCCAACGTCTGAACGAATATTCCCGGCTGATTCCAGACATTCTCCAAACTTACTCGAACGACCGCCTCAGACTTCGATTCTCCATCCTCTGGCAATATCTGCCTGATTGATTCTTCACCGCCCTTCCAGTCCGTTCCAATCGTCAACCCATGAAGCGTCCACAAGAGGTTAACGCTAGGAGAAGCTCCCTCTGGTGCATAATCCAAACAGACTTTGTTAGCGAGAAATGGCACCGCAGCCGCAAAACAAATGGCGGCAACGATCAAAACGCGGTGCCTAAATTTCTTAGCGAACAGGAAATATCCACAAATCATCAACGCAGGCAGGACGAAAATGGCTCCAGGCCGAATCACTTGCCCCAACCCGAGAACTAAGACTGCCATGAGGTAGCTTGGTAGCCACCGCCGATAGACGCCATCCAGAAGGAGGGGAACCGCAAGCAATCCCACGGTCAAGGCAAGGCTCTCACTTAAAGTCGATGGGACAAAAATTCGGTGAAACCCATAAGCAAGACCAAAGAAAAACAGAGCAGATGCACCACCGAAGTAGTCCCATATCTTTCGTGTCGCTAGAAACAGGGCGATTCCCGCAAGCAACGCTTGGATCACAAGTGATGCTTCAAGCCATTCACCCATAAATCCGTAGCGAACAGCCAGGAACAGAGTGTTCATTGGCCGGCGTGAGGTCCAAAAATTTAATTCTCCTTTGTCCAGGAATTCGCCGACTCCACCATAGTAGCCAACTGCGTCACTCCACGGAATTCTCCCCAGGAGGCTCGAATACATCGTGCTCCACTGGACGAAGTTCCCAGACCAAACCGCGATCAGCGGTAGGAACCCAACAAACACGGTAATTGAACCAAGATGATTTCCAAAGAACGAACCGGCCCTCTCATGAACGAACTCATGCGATGTTCCCTTGGTATTTTTTTGACCAAACCACACTACCCCACTAGCGAAGAGACATAGCGGTGCAATCCACTGCTCTAATGCTCCGCCCAGCCGCCCCAGCCAGCCAATACAGATCATGGCAACCAGTAGCAACAAAAAAGCCCCGCCTGTGAGGAATCGGGACTTCAGCGAATTAGTTGGCGTAAGCACAAATTTCTCAGATAAATTTCAAACGTTTGGCCGCAAAGATCAGCATTCTTAACAAAATCATTCCATGCTTCCAACGGCTGATGTTGGTGTCGCCATAGGTCCGCTCTTTGTAATGAACTGGAACTTCTACAATCTTCAATCCCATCCGGGAGACTCCAAAGATCAGGTCAAAATCTCCGAACGGATCAAAGTCCCCAAAGTACTCCCTGTTCACAACCAGACGGTCATAGTTCCGGCGGGTAAGGACTTTCGTCCCACATAGCGTATCCTTAAACCGTTGCCCGAGAACATAAGAAAAAGCCAGAGCGAAGGCTTTGTTTCCCAGGATGTTAAGAAATCGCATCGCCTTCTCTTCCATCGGGTAGACCAATCGGCTCCCGTTGATGAACTCACCCAGACCACTTGTAATGGCACGGTAAAACACGGGCAATTCTTCCGGAGGCACCGTCAGATCCGCATCGAGAATCATGAGAATTTCGTTTTCGGCCATCTCAAACCCCTTGCGCACGGCGTTGTATTTCCCTTTCCCATCCTGTTGACCAATTTTGATTCGGTGAGTGGAGTCGTACTTCGCCTTGATTTCTTGAATGCGCTCCCAGGTATCGTCGGTGGAATTGCCCTCGATGAAGATGATTTCATCATTCGGCCCCATTTTCGGCAACCGCGTGATCGCATCCTCAATGTTCCCGGACTCATTTCGTGCCGGTACAACGATCGACACGGAGGGTGATTCCAATGGGGCTCGATTCGAAGGCATCTTCCCGAGAATCTGAATATTCACGAGATTGGCCCACCGAAAACCCGCCAGGGGTGCGAGATAGCGGTTCACGAAATAACCCAGGCCGAGGAAATTGATCGGCCAGAGCACACGACTTTGAGAACTGATCGTCTCTAAGCCTGCCAACTTCGCCAAGTTCTCCAGGTCCTCTGGAGCAATCCAGTTCATAAACGTGTTCTTGCTTCCCCATCGCGATTCGATTAAGGGCTTCCACAAGGCGCTGTAGAACACGACCACAATTTTCGCCTCATCTCCAACTCGTCGACCAATCCGCTCAAGAAGTTGGGCGATATCATAACAACGATGCACCGCATGCCGGATCACGACGTAATCGGCCTCTTCAAGCAATTTGGTGGTATCTAGGTTTTCATCATCAAGAACTGTAAAGGTTCTTCCAGAGTCCTCGGTCACCAACCTCGGAACCAAGTCATCAACCCGCCCTGGTAAAAACAGCTCGGAAGGATTGATCTCGACGGCTTTGTCTCCAGGCCGAACAATGACTCGCAGGTAATCCAGCGTTTTCCGGACGTGGTAACGAGGTTTCTTTGTTTTGAGTGGAGTCTTCTCCCCCGTTCCCAAACGGCCTTCCTCCGTGTGTTTCGCCATGTAATTGGTTTTAGTTTCGTTCATCTATCGATTTAATTGTCTCGCTCCTTTTTCTGAGTTAGTTATTTACGGAGTCTTAGTCTGCCCCGGCCCCACCTTTTCTACCTTCGTAGGTCCCACCCAAATCAAGATCGACGTCCAGCCAAGGGCTACGAAGATCCCACAGCGACCAGGAGGTTTGCAACAATACAACACAATACCGGCTGCCTAAAAGGCGATTCGTATCTTCCCGAAGTAAATGATGGGGCAACAAACCCGCCTTAGTGAACAGTGACACAGGCTGCCCCAAACACCGGGCCGTGTGTGCAGAGATTCCGGATCCACTAGCGTGAAGGTCATCCCAAAAATAAGTATTACTGTCTCCGAGGATCAAAATAGGAGCCGACTCGACGTTCTCATATACGCTTCCCCCGCTATCTTGCACCTGAAAGACCGCCGACTCTTGGTGAGCAAATTTCCCTTTCTCACGGTAACTGATCAAAAGCTCCTCTTCCTGAAATTCGATCCTTTCCTCCATCTTATAACGTTTGAGAAGATGACCCACCGCCTCACCGGCTACTCGCGCTCCAAAGCCCGAAATGTGCGGATCCTGACGCAAGTAGAGTTCATGACCCGAACTTCGAGTCCGTTCCAACAGAAACTGATTGCGTAAGTCCAGGACCTCGACACCGGCGTCAAGTAATGCCGCCAAAAGCTCGTCTAACTGCGGTGTTACGTGCCCATGTTTCGGTGCCGTCCCAAAGAGTTCGGGAAAAATCTCCGCCTTCGAAGGAATTGATGCGTAAATGAAGTCGATTCCACGCGACTCTAGTTGGTTCGCTAGATCAATGAGAACCTGAGCTGGTGCAATGCCTCCCGGTGGCGGCTGTGATAAATCCTCGGCCCGGATATATCGAACATCCGGATCATCAATCCTCCAGCCCGATTCACTATCCTGGTTCAGCAAGCTAGCGCGAAAAAGAGTCAAGTCATTGTGCCAAGCATCCAGATCCGCGTATCCGAGAGCCTGAGCCAATCCGGCGTATTTTTTATGCTGAGATTGAATCACCGCCCTGCGCTCAAGATTCCTGTTAAGCCTTGCCAAGCGAAGCTGCTCCTCTAAGGATGTGTAGTAAAACGGTTTTCCGAAATCCCCAACTGAGTCAAAAACTTGAACACGTTTCCAACTCTCTGGAGCGACTTCGCTCGCAAGCAAGGCGAAGCGATAGATTTGACCGATCTCGAACGAGTCCGCTGGCAGTCGCTGATTATTCCATCGCACCCACTGTCCTACGATTACATTACTTCCCGGGTCATTTCCCCGAAAAGTCTTAACGGGCTCAACTTCCATGATAGCGATGGATTCACTATAGTCGAACTTTCCGGCCCGAGGTAACAATGATCTTTTAACTATTCTTCCATCGATCACTAGACGATGATCATTCTTATCGGCCCGTTTCGGTGGAAGAACTCTATTCTGTAGATCACGGAGATCGGCCTCAAACCGATTCCCGCGCTCGTAGAGATCATCGATCCGAACCCGCCTGTCTTCCGCAAGTCTAACAAGGTCTCCAAATCGTTCGGCCAATCGGATTTCGCGCTGCCGTATCACCTCAGCTTTCTCTCGTTCTCGCTCCACTCTCTTCTTTTGGTCAGCCAAAGAATCCCTTAGTTCCTCGACTTTTTGTGACTTCAACTCACTTTCTTCTTCCAACCGGCCCAATTCTCTCGCTTGCAAAACGAACCAAACGGCAGAAAACAGCAATAGAACCGTTCCGAACCGACTTCTCCAAGAGTAGAATGAAAGGAAATTCTCCAGCTTCATTTGCTGATTGCCGTATTTTTTTTAATCACGATGTGAGCAAACATTGCCAAATGCCGATTGCAAGAGGTCAGCATCATCTCGAGCCCGCTCCAAAATCCAAACAGTGCGGCAGGCTGCAATTGCCGCATCGAAACGCCTCCGCTGATGAGATAAAGAAGTGGCATGATGGGCCGGACCTGAACAATTTGGAGATCAGGAAACAACTCTTCGAATTTCTGCTTATCTCGCTCAAAAACGATCCACGGCAATGCGCCATTGGCCCCGGAAAGTGGGCCCGTGGTTTCAAACCCCCAATCCTGCCGATCAGGATCAAACGGTTCGTGATGGAGATTGTTATAAACGAACTTCGACCAGCCTGAGACCCACGGTTCGATCATACTGACCACGCCTCCCTGTGCCAAGGCGTGAGTCGCTGAACGAAAAAATCGTCTTACATCAGGCACGTGATGAAGCACATTGATCATCGTGATCCCCCGCAAGGATTCAGGAGCAAATTCTTGCTCCAATTCCTGAGCATCGAGCGTTAAATCAATCCCACTCAGGGGTATAATGTCCGAGGTGACCACATCCTCGGAATTCATGAACTCCGCAAAAAATCCGGCTCCACTCCCGATTTCCAGGATGCGAGTTCCACCAGGAGTATCAGGAATCGCCAGTTTGTGACAATCATACCAGGTTTCATAGATTCGATGGAGAAAACCGTTTTCGCGAATCAGACGCTTCCGCAGTTCGGTGCATCCGGGATCATCGAGATCGACTCCACGCGTTAGCGGATGCTCCAGGGCCGATTTCAACATGCTCATTTGCGCACGGCGCGGTGTTTTTCAATGGTGGCGATGATTTCCTCAAGCGCTCGATCGCAAGCCTTTCCGTCCGCGCCATGAACCATCCGCTGGAGGAAGGCATCCCGCTGGGCAATCCACTCGTCCGTTTGCTCGCCAGTCTCCTTCTCGGCAGCCCGTTGGATATCCGTTAGCGATTTCGCATACGTCACCAATTCCGGATCCTCTTGGAAATAGTCCCAAGGTTCGTCCCCAAAAAAATCGCTAAAATCAGGGCAAATCACAGATCGCCCTGCGACCAACGCCTCGATCGCAGTCGTGGACTGAAAGGCAGCCACCACGGAGGCATCCAGAATCATCTTCACAGCAGCACCAGCGTTCGTAACCTGAATGTTCGATGGAAACTCGCCGAGTTCTTTGATTAAAAGATCGTTGGCATAGCTGAGGTAGCGATCCCCGACCTTGGTTTTGACCAGGAGTTCCCATTCTGGATTTTCAGCAGCAAATCGGTAGATCGAACGATGAAATTGGTCCGCAGCCTCACACGCACGTCGCAACGTGTCCGGAGCGGATTCAAAGCAACGAAACTTATCTTCCGGATAAAACGAGAACAGCACCATTCGCTTTTTCGTTGCCGCAGGCGCGCTGACCAATCGATCCATCCGGGGGATGCCACTCACCGCCACCTCAAATTCGGCTCCTGCAAACGCGTCCGATTTCAAAACCGCGCCGCGAATCTGCTCACTGTAGAAAATGATCTTGCTGCCGATGTACCGCTTCCGATCAATCACCTTTTTCGGAAGCTCTTCCAAGTAGGCAGGAATCACCAATCCCTCCTTGAATAGAGTGATGAAAGGTACCCCTCGGCTTTCAACGATACGAGCAACTTCCTGTTGCTGAAGATAGCCGAAGTTCCCTGACAAGACCGCATCGAACGGCCACTGATTCTCCAAAATAGAAAGAACCTTCTCCATGAAGGTTCCATAGGCCTCAAGAGCCTCACGACAGCAGCCGTGATGGTAATTAAATTCGCTCAGTTCCCTCCATTGAGGATGACGCTCAATGAAATGTCGAAAGACATCATTCAGTTTTCCTTTAGGCAACATCCCGAAGCAAACATCCTCGGTCCGTTCCGCCATGGCCCGAACGTCTTCCTCAAAAATGCTCCGTTGAATACAGAGAACACGGTATTTCGCCTCCTTATTTCCCCATTCCCGGATACTTTTTCTCAGCATCCACGCGACTGCAAACGCAGACTCCAAATGCGTACCGATCCCCAGTAGCCTGCCCGCAAGCTGTCCTTTCCACCCAATCACTTCTTCAGCCAATCGAGTTGCAGTTTACTGGCCACAAATTCGGCCCATTCCAGATCCTCTTCGGTATCAATATTGGCAAGCACCTCATCAATGACCAACGCTCCGCACCGGTTCCCCTTGATCGATCTTTGATTCAACAGGCAATCCCGGGTGATAGCGTAAGCAACACCGTTGCGATGGAAAACCGGTTGGAGTTGCTGCCGGGCAACGATCTCAACTCCCCTCGAATCATAGAAGTCCATTTCCCCACTTTCCGAGACGACCAGTTGCTTGAGCGGATGCGCTTTCGAATCCGTTTCCGAGACCGTCCACACTGCATCAAAGTTGCCATCAACCAATTTCCTCACACACGCCTCAACTTGATTGGGAGTCCGCAGCGGAGAAGTCGGCTGGAGCATGAGAACGATGTCGTAGCTCCTACCATCCTGTGCTTCCATCTCTTCCAAAGCCTGTTTCAACACATCCCAATCTCCAATCCGGTCTCCGGAGAGGGATTCAGGTCTCCGAAACGGGGCATCAATTCCCTCGACTTCAGCAGCCTCAGCGATCCGGTCGTCATCGGTTGAGACCACCGCACGATCAATCCAGGGAAGTTGTCTCACCACCCGCCCCGTAATTCCAACCAGGGAGACGCCACAGAGCTCCCGAAGATTCTTGAGGGGTATCCCTTTGCTCCCTCCTCGCGCCGGAACAACGGCCAGAATTGATCGATCTTTAAACACGTTGCTCGTCGCCTGTTGTTTGTTGCTGGCCAAACTCCGCTACGAACTGCGCAAATGCCCAATCAACCCTCCGGATTTTCGTTCAACCTTTCGTGCCAATTCCATGGCGTCCTGAAATTCGACTTCATTGACGTGCTCACGATCTCGGGCTCGATACAGCTGGCTTTGGACTTCAGCAGCCGAGCGCTGCGAATAACTGACAAATTTGGCAAACTCAGGATTGGTTCCCGACCGAAATCCTTCGGCTACATTGTCCATTGCAGAACCTGCCGATCGATTGATCTGATCGGACAGTGGTCGGTCCTGCGCAAAACACCCACCTTGAATCAGACTCCAGATCCGGCGATTCAACTCTCGAGCATCCTGCCAAACTTCCAGATCTTCAAAACGCTCCCAAGCCATGATC
>CAYGQD010000022.1:53663-54175 GCA_964351855.1 uncultured Verrucomicrobiales bacterium | reverse complement strand
GCCCTAGCGGCGCTGGAGGCGGGGAAAGACATCGCCGTGGCGAGCAAGGAGATTCTGGTGATGGCGGGGGAGGCGGTGATGGCGGCGGCGAAGCGGAATGGCTGTCGGGTGCTACCGGTGGATAGCGAGCACAATGCGATTTTTCAGTGTCTGGAGGATCGTGATCCGGAGGATGTGCGTCGGATCATTTTGACGGCGTCGGGCGGGCCGTTTCGGCAGACGTCAGCGGCGGAGCTGGCGGAGGTGCGGGTGGAGCAGGCGCTGAAGCATCCGACCTGGGAGATGGGGCCGAAGATCACGATCGATTCCGCGACGCTGTTCAACAAGGGGCTGGAGATGATCGAGGCGCGCTGGTTGTTCGATGTCGAGATGGCGCGGGTGGATGTGATCGTCCATCCCCAGAGCATCGTTCACTCGATGGTGGAGTTTATCGATCACTCGATCCTGGCTCAACTGAGCCACAGTGACATGTGTTTCCCGATTCAATATGCGGTGACCTGGCCGGATCGGGT